>CAYZOB010000065.1:0-29018 GCA_964480115.1 uncultured Candidatus Peribacteria bacterium | reverse complement strand
TTACAGCGGAAAAGTCCACTTTAGGCTGACAGAAAGCGTAAAATGTTGGTGAGTATACGCTCACCAAGAGTGGCGATGGAGGATTGAATGGCGGGTGCCGAGTAAGGATCGGTTTTGATGAAGAAAAGACTGGTACGGCAAGGTTTTTTTGGTCGTTGTCGAGCGGTATGATATTTACAGATGGGGTTTTGATGCGGAAATGATCCGTTTTATCCTGGAACTTTCGATTTATTATTCAGGGACTTGACAAGTTGTGGGCGGGTAGTACAATAGGGCACTTTTAATAACTTAAAAAAATATGGAAACAGTACAAGTAGATAAGGTTGGTGAGAAACCGAGATTTTTAATTACAGATGGTACAAGGCAACTTGACACAATGTTGAGTCCAACAGATGTAAAAATTGGACACTACTTTATTCCTGATGCCTTGGGTCATTCGGAGCATGAAGAGATAGCTGCAAGAATTATTCAGATGGGTAGAGATGAAGGAAAATTTGTTGCCCCATCTTATAGCGCTTTGTTTACTCAGGTCGTGGAAGAATTGAAGATAATGATTGCATCAGATAAGGCCAGATGTGATAAGTTTGAAAAAAAATCTACTGAAAGTGTGGGTGATACGCGATTGTCGGTATGGGATAGGATGAAAAGTGTTTTTGGTTTTAAAAAACCTGCTGAAGTAGTAGTTGAGCAAGGGGAAGCTGAATCTGGAGCTCTTTTGGATTCTGAAATTGAAGAAAAAGCAAAAAGACTTCCATTTAGCGTAATAATCGACTCCATGAGAATGGGAGATAATTATATTTTGGCTAATGAGATACGAGATATGATGGCCAAGGGTTATTTGAATCTTGTTTCTGATAATGGTTTGGATTATATAGAGCCTACGGTTAAATTGATGGAAACTATTCAGAAAAGCCAGAGAAGGATCGAAGTTGTGGAGGCTTAAAAAGTCTGTTTAATGCTACCATTATCTTGGAAAAAATGGCTTATTGCAATCATGCCGGCTTTTTGTTAACATAAGACTATGGGTAGTGAGTCACAAAATGGAGAGATTGAGGCTGAAGGTGGGACAAATACCGGGGTATCCGGTGGATTGCGATTTGCACCCATATACCGTGAGCATGCGGGAATTTTTGAGGCGGAGTCATATGCGCCTACGCTTGAAGAACAAGAGCGCGAAGGAAGCCCTCGTGTTGTGGATGATTTGACAGAAGAACAACTCGCTGCCATTGCGAACGATCCTAAATTTGACTGGATTGCGAAAGGATTGGATAGAGCTTTTAGAAAGCGCTTTGGTGAAATGGATGCCAAAGAAAGCGCAGCGGATAACGCGGTTGAGACTCCGGGGGAAGTCGCATCCGGTGTCGTGGAAGCTGTTGATGGTGTTGATAAAAAATGATAGGTTTGTGAGATTTTTGGGCTCTTCTCGCTGCAAAGTTAAATAAAATAGCGCAGCATTTTCCTCGCGGGTTGCCCCGCGGCTTGCCGATTTCTTACCTCTTCAACGCTTCCATCGGGCTGATGTTGGCGGCTTTTTGAGCGGGGATGTAGGCGGCGAGGATGCTCAAAAGCGTGCCAAATAAAAGCGAACTGAGGATGAGTTCCGGAGTGATGCTGAAAATTGTTGACGGGGTAAAAGTGCTTTGAGCAAGCTGTTGTAGGGCGATTTTGTCGATGATTTTGCTGGCAATGAGTCCGAAGATAATTCCCATTGTGCTGCCGAGAAGGCCGATTATGCCGGCTTCGATCAAAATAAGTTTCTTGATATGATTTTTCGTGGCTCCCAGAGCGCGAAAAAGGCCGATTTCCTTGGTGCGTTCGGAGACAGTCGCCAGAAAAGTGCTGATGATGGAAATGGCGGCGGTCAGCAGAATAATTAGGCTAATCGCCCCGAGAGATATTCGAAGATAAGTGAATTTCGCATCCACATCCTGAAGATTTTTTTGAAAATAAGTGGTGCGTAGGTCGAGTTTTTCGATTTCCTTAGCGATGGCGACCGTGTTAGCGGCGTTATCGGTTTCCACGAAAAGTTCCAAATAATTTTGGGGAGTGGTTTGAGCTTCCCGGTCGGTGATTGGTACGACCTCTGTTTCGGTTTGAGCCGGGCTTTCCGTTGCGTATTGCTCATTCAATTTTTTAACAATTTCGAGCGGCAGTGTTATTCCAACTAAATTAACTTTGTCGGAGAAGCCGACAACTTCCAGCCGTACATTTGCCGATTTACTTATACTGTTCGGAAAAAAGCTGGAATAGTTAGGCAGAAAAGTTAAATCCTGGCCGATGAGATTTTCTTCGGAAAGTGAAGGCAAGTTTTGCGGGCCGGCGATAGCGAGATTGTAGAAATCGAGAAGTTTGCGGGGAATGAGGGCGGGGTATGGTTCTTCCGCTTTGTTCCAGATTTCGGGAGATTTCAGATCGTTTTTTATGAATTCTGTCGGAACACCGAAGGCCATGGTCTCGGTAGCCAGGGTCATGCCAAAAATGGGAATTTCCAGTGAGGCGAAATTGTTATATTGAATTTCGGGGTAGATATTCTTAACGCCGGAGATGGAGGTGATTCTTTTAATAGTTTCATCGGTGAGTTTGTTTTTGTCCGAATGTTTTAGCAGGGAAATAGTGCCGGTTTTTTTAATGTTTGGCGTGACGGTGATTTGAGTTAGCGGGCTCTTCTTTTCGATTTCGCTGAAAGTGGCCTGCTGTATGCCGTTGCTTAGGCCAAGGAAAATGATCATCGAGGCGGTGCCGATGGCAATGCTAAAACTGGCCAGCAGAGCGCGGAATTTGCGTTCTTTGAGATTTTGTAATGCCAGGGTTAGGATCATAAGAAATTATTTTATTATTTGACCTTCCTGCAAATGAATTATGCGGTCAGCAGCCTTAGCAACCAAGGGATCGTGAGTGGCAATGATCAAGGTTGTTTTATGGGTTTTGTGCAGATATTTAAGTAGTTGAATAATGGTTTCGCCGGTTTTCAGGTCGAGGTTGCCGGTGGGTTCGTCGGCGAGTATTATTGTCGGATGGTTAATGAGGGCGCGGGCGATGGCGGCGCGCTGCTTCTGGCCACCGGAAAGTTCGTTGACGTTGCTGTCAATTTTGGTTGCCAGGCCCACTTCTTTTATTAATTTTTCTGCGTAAATTTCGTCGTGCTTGGAGTGGTGATTGAAGTGGGAGGGGAGGAGGACGTTTTTTTTGACAGTCAGAAATGATTTCAGCTGAAATTCCTGAAAAATAAAGCCAATAGTATTGTTGCGATAATAGGAAAGTTTTTTGTCATCGTATTCGCTGATGTCTTCATTTTTGATGAATATCGAACCTTCGGTGGGTGTGTCGAGTCCGCCGATGAGGTTTAGAAGGGTGGATTTGCCGGAGCCGGAATGTCCGATTAAAGCCATAAACTCACCTTCTTTGATTTTTAGATTTATGTTGGAAAGGGCATTGGTGGAGGCAAATTTTCTGGAAATATTTTCGAGGTGGATCATGGGTCAATTATCAATTATCAATCGGTAATTATCAATTGGTAATTACGTGCGGAGGAAGGATTTATTGAAAATGCTTGACGGCGATGCTTGACAAATTCGGATCGGTTTGATACTGTTATTGTGTTTAACAAGCATTCTTTATGACTACTACTGTTACAAATAGAGATCTGCTTAGAAATTATAAAAATCTTAGAAATAGGCTGATTAGTGGTGAACTTGAGGAAATTGATGTACCGCAAAAAAATGGCATGGTGATCAAATTCCATTTGGAAATGCCCCAGACTCCCATGCAAAAATTATTAAAAATGGTTAAGGATAAACCTTTGAAAGGAATAAAAAGACCAACTTGGGACATTATTTAATTGATAGTAATATTTTGATTTATTTTTTGGATGGCAATAAAAATGTTGCTGATTTTTTTAGCGAGAACAAGGAATCACGATTTTCAATAAGTGTCGTTAGCAGACTGGAAGTTATGGTCGGAGCTTATAAGCATGGAATTTCATTATTTGAATCTGAAAAGTACCTGGATCTTTTTGAAAATGTGAATTTGGATAAAAAAGTGGCGGAAAAAGCTGTTCAATTCTCCCTGCTGAGTCACAAGAAACTTAAATTTAAGGATTTAATTGTTGCAGCTACGGCAAGCTTGATTGGCAGTACAATTGTTACCGCAGATCAAGATTTTAAAAATATTGCGGGCATAAAAGTGCGGCTGTTGAAGGTTTGAATTGTTTGATTTTTCCCTCTAAAACCCTTCCGATGCCGTATTGAACTTTTCCTCTTTGGCGGGAGTGGCTTCGGATTTGCCGTAGAATTTGTCGTAGAATTTTTTGGCTTTCTTGAGTTCTTTTATTACTCTTTCATCGTCGCCGCAGTGTGCATATTTCGGCAAAATCTTCATGGAAATAGCGCCCGGATAGTTGTCTTCTTTTAATTTTGTCATGAAGCTTTCCAGCGGCATGATACCTTCCTGCGGTGGAGAATATTTTTTGCCGTGATAAAAATTCGACAGGTGAATATGAACCAGGAATTTTTTAAGTGCCGTGTACGCGCGCATCAGATCTTTGCGTTGTTCTCCGAGGCGGGCGACATCCATGCAGACATGCTTGAATTCTTTTAAATCTTGGGCGCTGCCCATGGCGTGTTCCGGAATAAAACCGAGAAAAGTACCAGATGGTGCATTCTCTAGAGCAATGGAAATGGCTTCTTTTTCGCGTAATTTTGGAATTTCGCTTTTTATCCAGCTGGCCATTTTGAAATCAAGAATTTTTGGCGGTTGAATGATTACCACTTTTGCACCAATTTCTTTGGCCATTTTGGCAATTTCTTCGATTCTTTTGCCGGTAATTTCGTTGGGGGCGGATACGGCGTGTACCGGAAATTTGTACTCCAGAATTAGTCTTTTGATATAGGTGCCATTGTAAGTATCGAATTGGCCGAAGTCTACGGTCAAATCAAGGCCATCGTATTCGGCGGCTTTAGCCAGTTCAAAAATTCGATTTAAACCATAACCTCTCAAGGAATCTGTGGATAATACGAGCATATTTTGTTTTTAATTCTTAGGGTATTTTAGCACGAAAGAGGTGGGGCAGCAATGGTGCGGAGATGGTGGGTATTGACATAATCCCCGCTTGGCTTGTGTATGAGAGGGGGACGGTGAAAATGTATAGAGATTTATTTTTGGGAAAAAAAAGGTGTCCAAGACGGTTGGCTGCTATTGGCTGCAGCGATGCGCATGTGGGATTGAGTGAAAGTGGTGGTAAAAATTTGGTTGGGGCGGTGGTGACTGCTTTTAGTGCTGATTCGCCGGAGGGAATTTTTCAGGAAATAAGAGAATTAAGTACGAAGGCTGTGGCTATAGATGGCTTGGTAAAAAGGAAAGTTGCCGCTTTGATGAAGGGGTCTTTTGATAACCATAAGGAGTTAAGCAGGTGGGTGGTGGGGTATTGAAGGGTGGGTGATTTTAGAATTATTTTAGGAAAATTTTAAATTCGTCTGCTAGGGTTTATTTGTTGCGAAGTTGGTTGATATTGACTTTGTGGCTACAAAAATATATAATGTAACCATTGAGTTTTGGTTTTGAGAAGGTTCAGGCAAAAGGGAGTCATGTGAAGTTTAAGCATAGATTATTGGATTGCGATCTGATAATTCCGGTGCATCATGGGGACTGTAAAGATTTTTACAAGAAATATGCGGCAAAATTAATTAAAAAATTTATTATTTAAAATATGAAAAAATTGAGCGCGAAATACTTTGTGACCGTAAATAATAAGAAATATTTTTATACTTTGAAAAACGTTGATAAAAAGCGTGTTTTTGTCGAATGTGATGCTGCAAATATTGCACAGGAGTTTTTGAAGGAGGATGTGCCGGATTTGTTGATTGATTTGCCAAATTTAATTTTGGCGGAGAAAAAATATGAGGCTGGGCAGGGTGAGGTTATAAGGTTTAGGCTTGGTGCTGAAGATAAAAAGGCGATTTTGGTGAAGGCACAGAAAAAGGGCTACAGGACAGTTTCGGCATTTCTTAGAAATTTGGCGTTGGGAGCCTGAGATTATTTTACTTCAATCTTTGTTCTGCCGCCAAGATATGGCTGGAGGATGCCTGGAATTCGTACCGAGCCGTCGGCATTTTGGTAATTTTCCAGGATGGCTACGAGAGTGCGGGTCATGGCGCAGGCGGTGCCGTTCAGGGTGTGGATGTATTCGTTTTTGCCTTTTGCGGGCTGGTAGCGAATTTTGCTGCGGCGGGCTTGGAAATTGGTGCAATTTGAACAAGAGGTGAGTTCGCGGAATTTTCCCTGGGTGGGGATCCAAACTTCAAGATCGTATTTTTTGGCTGCGGGAGTGCCTAAATCGCCGGCGCAAATATTCACAACCTGGTAGTGAAAGCCCAGTTCCTGCATGATTTCTTCTTCGATACCGCGGATTAATTCGTGCTCCGCCTCGGATTTATCCGGATGGCAGAAACTGAACATTTCAATTTTGTCGAACTGGTGCACGCGGATAATGCCTGCAGTGTCTTTTCCATATGATCCGGCTTCGCGGCGGAAGCAAGTGGAGAAACCCACGTAGCGGATGGGTAGTTTTTCTTCGGCCAAGATTTCATTGTAGTGGAGCATGGTGAGCGGAACTTCGGAGGTGCCGACGAGAAAAAGATCGTCGTTTTCCGGATTTGCGGTGGATTTGGGATTCACGTGATAAATTTCATTTTTATCGGCGGGAAAAAATCCGGTGGCGAACATGGCTTCTTCTTTCACCAGTACGGGAGGAATTATCGGCTGAAAACCTTTGCTCATTAATTTATGAAGAATGTGTTGTACAAGGGCGAATTCGAGGAGGACGGCTTCATTTTTGAGATAATAAAAACGGGTGCCGGAAGTGCGCGTGCCGCGTTCGAGGTCGAGGATATTTAGGGAAGTGCCGAGCTGAATATGGTCTTTTGGTTCGAAGTCGAATTTCGGCTTTTCTCCATGAGTTTTGCAGGGCTTGTTGTCGGCTTCGGTGCCGTCGGGAGTGGAATCGGAGGGAGGATTGGGGACGAGAACGGCGAGGGCGTCGATTTCTTGTTCGAATTTGGAGATTTCCGGTTCCAGCGTTTTTAATTCTTCCTTAATTTTAGTCATTTCGGCAATCAGCTTGGCTTTTTCTTCTTTTGGAGCTTTGGAAACTTTAGCACTTTGAGAATTTTGTTCGGCACGAAGGTTTTCAAATTTCTGTTGTTTTTCAAGTCGTTCGTTATAGAGTTTGATAATCTGGTCGATGTCGGTTTTATTGTGTTTACGGGCGGCGCCGCGTTTTACCAGGCCGGGATTTTCGATGATGAATTTGATGTCTAGCATGGGGCGATTCTAAGAGGGAAATGAAATTTAGTAAAGAGATCCGGGCATATGCTATTGATTTTTTTAGTGATTAGTTATTAAATTCGTTTCTTGAATTAGTAATTTTTTATTTTTATGGCAGATTTTTCAGGTTATGATGATGAGGGTAGAAAGGTTGATTTTTATGATGCGGATGAAGATGGTTCTTTGGACAGGTTGGGTCGCGATGATACCTGGGAAGCGAGGGAGGAAGTGCTTAGAAGGCTGCATGTTTTAGATAAGAATGCCAGTGTCAGGCCGGCAACCAGTGATGAGGTCGAGGCTAAAAAGCATTTTGTATTAGGACAGAGAGTTGAGATAATTTATGGCGATGAGCAAGTGAGCGGTATTGTAGTGGCAATTGAGATAGTTGAAAATAAAACCGCTGTTTACAAGATAATAGAAGGTCATCAAACAGGTTCAAAAGTGATAGCTACCGATGTGAGGGTTTATGATTTTTTTGAAATGGAACAGGAGCCGAATTGACCCGAATCAGCCCTTGCTGACGTAGTTGCCTTCGCTGGTGTTTACCATGATGATGTCGCCTTCTTCGATGAAGAGAGGAACTTTTATGGTGGTGCCGGTTTCGATGGTGGCGTCTTTTGAGCCGCCGGTAGCGGTGTCACCTTTGTAGCCGGGAGGGGCGGAGATTACTTTGAAAGCCATTTTGGCCGGAACCTGGATGCTGACCGGATTGCCATCGATATACATGGCGTAACATTCGGTGTTTTCTACTAAATATTTTGCGGCGTCGCCGATGGCTTCTTTATCGAGGGAGAATTGTTCGTAGGATACATTGTCCATGAAATTATAGGTTTCGCCGTCATTGTAGAGGTATTGGCATTTGGTGCGGAGCACGTCGATGAGTTCTACGGCTTCGCCGGATTTAAAGGTGTGGTCAACTACTTGGCCGGTTTTTAATTGTCTTAATTTAGCACGTATAAAGGCGGAACCTTTGCCGGGATTGACGAATTGAGCTACGGAAACTAGCCAAGGATTGCCTTTGAATAGAATTGTTAGGCCTTGTTTTAGGTCGGTGGTGCTGGACATATTGGCGTGATTTTATGCGATGCTTTTGATGGAATTGTTGTATGCTTTTTGCAGCTTTTTGTCAAAGGTTAGCAGGCGGGGGTAAGTTCTAGATAGACGGTGTCAGGAGAATTTGTGTCGAGAATATAATTATTCTTCATCTCTCATTTTTCTAATTATATTGCTGCTGTTTATCCATTTTTTTGTTTTAATAAAAAACTTTTCCAGATCTTTGATGCCTGCTCTTTTATTAACGGTTTCCTTGTTGCTATTTTTCCATGTGTTATAGCTTATTATCACAACTTTATTGTAGATTCTGAAGAGGGTTTTGTAAACGAAGATTTATTTCACCAGAACTGTTCCAACCATGCCTGTGTGGATGCCGCAATAATAATTGTAGATGCCGGATTCCGGGTAAATGTACGAGAAACTATCTCCATGCATCAAGACAGCACTGAAAAAGAGATTCTCTTTGGACATCAATGAATGTGCTGCATTGCCGGTGTTTATCCAAGTGACTTTGGTGCCCGGCTCTATCGTGAAAACTTTAGAAGAAAAAGCAAAATCGGTGATTTCGAGGATGATTTCGTTTGATAGGTGGTCTTTGATGGCTTTTCCTCTTGGAATTAGAGGTTCGGTGGATTCGTAAGGAGCTGCTGGTTCTGAATTTTGGCTCTGGCTCAGGCTTGAGTCTGTAGCTGGGGTGATGGGCTGGTCTGGAATAATGACTTGGCTAACCGGGGAAGTTGAATCCTTCGTTTTTGACTTATTTATCAGGCAGCCGGCAAAAGTTGCGTTTACAAGTATCAGCAGAAGAAATATTAATAATTTTTTCATATAGCTTGGTTTAGAAAATTAAATGGAGGCTATTGTAATCCCTGATTTGACTAAAATCAAGTTGGTTTTGTGTATCGTAAATTGCAATGATCTCCCCTCCGACGCTCCGGTCGGAGCAGGCGGGCAGGCGAAGTCAGGCGGGCAGACAGGGGCAGACTTTTCATCGGGATCAACTGAAATTTGTGCAGGGTTACTACTCAGCGAAGTTTTGTGCTCAAAATCTATCTGCTTGCCGGCAGGTGGCGAGGTGCAAGTAAAATAAGCGGTGGTGTTTTAAAAAATTGCAGGAAAAAGTAGGACTTCCTCAATTGATTTTTTGTCGAGGAGGAGCATGAGGAGGCGGTCGAGGCCGAGGGCGATGCCGGCCGCGCACCCCGCGCGGCACGGAGGTCGATTACCCCAATCGACATCCGCCTTAGCTTGGACCTTAGCATCGGCAGGCGACTCCCGCCTGCACGGAGCCTTAGCATCGGCCGTGCAGGCGGTGATTTGGTCGAGCGCTTGCAGGAATTCTTCGTCTATGGGAAAAACGGTTTTGCCTAGCTGCTTGCGAAGATTTTGCTCTTCGATGAGGCGGGCGCGTTGCTCTTTTGAATCTGTTAATTCCGAAAAGGCGTTGGCGAGTTCAATACCTTTGATATAGAGCTCGAAACGTTCGGCAAAGAAGGGATTTTCGAATGAAGTTTTGGCCAGTGCGGCTTGGGAAACCGGATAATCATAGATGAAAATTGGAGTGTTGAGCCTGGCGAGTTCCGGTTCGATGTGATTTAAGAAAATTTTAAAATAAAGATCGTCCCAGGTGTGGCAGCCGGCGGAGGAAAAAGAGAAGACTGAGGGGCGGATAGATGAATGAGAATTGAAATTGGTTAGGGGTGAGATGGTTTGAGTTTGAGCCGCTTTGTCATCAATTGTTTTTTTAAAAGTAGTAAAATCTTTATTTTCCAACAGATCAATGCCACAATATTTAATGAAAAGTTCGTTGGTGGTGAAGCGCGGCCAGGGGGTGGAGAGGTCGATAATTTGTGATTGGTAAGTGAGGGAGGGCGAGTTTATCGGATAGGCGCATGGCATAGATTGAGCAGACTTCCCAAATTCTACTAACTCCAAAATTAAGCTTTCGCAATCATTCATCAAGTCTTTGTAATCCGCATTTTTGCGATACCATTCCAGCATGGTGAATTCCGGATTGTGCAGCGGTCCATTCATTTCACCATTTCTGAAAACCTTGGTGATGTTGAAAATCTTGTTGAAACCCGCGGATGAGCCGTCCGGTAAGCAGGAGCCAAGCAATTTTTTCATCTGAAGCTCGGGGGAGGTGTTGAGGTAGAGGGGAATTGAGTGGTGTGGCGTGGACAGTGGATGAGTAAACATCGTTTCGAATGGCGTAAGGTACGGTTCCATGCCCGGAATCGGCGTCAAGATTGGCGTTTCCACTTCCAGAAAATCATTTTGAGTGAAAAAGTCGCGGATTTTTTGCATGATTAGGCTGCGATTTTTGACGGTGGTTTTATTGAAGAACATGGCTTTCTTATACCATGTCTTGTTGTTTGTGCCAATTTACAATTCGAAAATTTTAACTCTTGATCTTTTTTATTTTTAAGCTAAACTTCTGCACCAATGTTATTTAATAACTAACAAAAATTTATATGGGTTTAATTGATAGAGAGAGTTATCCTATTGCGGATCGTAATATTCAAATGTGGAATATGTGTCGGTTTTTAGAGGGCAAAAAGAGCGATGCCAAAGGAGGGTCGGCTGAGGATCCAAAGATAATTGCAAATGATACCGTTGATTCTTCCAATATTGTGGTAAGTCAGGCTGCGATGATGGAAGAGGTGAAGCGTGAAATTGATAAAATCGATGATGATGAATAGGAATTTATCAGGGAATTAGCCGAGAGGTTTGTTTAGAGAAAAAATGTTTATTTTTTTGTGTTTTGTTAATTTATGCGCCGGGAAGTTGGTGGCGGACTTTGTGGGGGATTTTAGTTCTGCGCTGATTTCCGGTTTATTTTTTAATAGAACCAGCAAATTTTTGCTTTTTAAAATTGGTGGAAAGGTGAGGGTTAGACGGTCTTTTATTGGTAAAGCTTGCATGCCAGATCGTTTATCTCTGGTAGGGAGGCTTGCACTGTGTGCCATGCTGGAATGTATGACTGTTTTTTTGCTGTTCAGCTCTTTTGAGTTAGGAAAGAGTGAGGCGGTGTGGCCGTCGGAGCCGATGCCGAGGATGGTGAGGTCGAAGGGAGATTTGGGGAGTTCTTTGGAATATTTTTTGAGAGAATCTTTTATGGACAGGGATGTGTCAAAAAAGTGGAAGTGGGTGAACGGTGGAAATGAAGTGTAGGAATGGGTTGAGCTGGGTGTCGAGTGTGGCGTGGATGCGGTGTGTCGGGCTGTTGAAGCAGCTTTGGTGGCGGATCCTGTTGAGATTGGTGAAGGTTTTAGATTTTCAAAGGCCTTTTTGATCATTTTCTGATTGGAATCCGGATGGGTGGCGGGGACGTAGCGTTCGTCGACTTGATAAAAATGAATTTGTGGATGGCGAGGCTTTAGCTTTTGTGAGAGCATAAAACTCAGTTTTTTGGCTAATGATTCGTAAATTTCTTTGGGGGTTGAGCCGCCGCTGAGGGCAATGTTTATGCGTGTCTTTTTTTTCCTGATGATTTTTAAAACAAAGTCGGAAGAGACGTTGATGAAATCGTGGAGGCGGGTGATGGATAGGATGTTCATGCGTATTTGACAACAATGAAAAATTGGTGTGCTTAAGTGTGCGTACCTGCCTGGCGGTAGACAGGCGCACACTTTTTGGTGCAATTTGTGGCTCAGGCAAGCCGTTTCTATTTTTTATGGTCTGTGTCGTAAATGTGTTCATTGGCGCTGCTTTTGCCCCGACTTTCAGTCGAGCTGGGGCTGTGGCTTATATCAAACCACTTAAAATCGTCGATCGATGTCAGATTATTTTGCGTTTCGGGGCCGGGTGAAAAATCCGTATATTTTTCCGGTTTTAATTTTCCTTTTTTAATGAACGCCAGGATGCTGTCGGTGATTTGCCAGGTGGCGATTATTTCTTCGAAGCTTAAAAAATGCAGGTGTTTTTTGCGAATTACGTCGAGTAGGAGCAATGAATTTTCGGGCAGGCCCGTCAGATGTCCGGGCAAGCCCGTCTGATCGTCGCAGATTGAGACGTCGGGAGTGCTAATTTCCCTATTCACCAGACGAATGTTGATACTTTCGTCTGGCTGTAGCTCGAAAATCAGACGATTCGGTTCTTCTTCTTTTGGTTGGAAAGCGAATTTTTTCAATTCAACTACGATGTAAGTATGTTTTTCGTGAAGTTTTTTGCCGGTGCGAATGTAAATTGGTGTTTTGTACCAGCTTTCACGATCAATAAAAAGTCTTATGGCTGCGAAGGTTTCGGTTTCGGAATGTTTTGGCACAGCTTGTTCTTGCGTATAGCTTTCATATTGGCCAAGGGCGATGTTTTTTCTGGATTCAATGAATTTCAAAGCGGAGAGAATGCTGTATTTTTCGCGATGTAAACTGGCGGTGTTTTCGGTAATGGGAATGGACATGGTAATTAGTGCAAGAATTTGCAGGAGATGAGATTGAATCATATCTTTTATCGTTCCAACTTGATCAAAATAGCCGGCACGGGAAGTAACTCCGATCTTTTCAAAAGCGGTAATTTGGATATTGGCAACTTCCGGCCCTTTCATCATCATGTTAATCAAACGATTGGAATGACGAAGGTGAAGCAGGCTTTGCACTGCCGATTTTCCGAGATAGTGGTCGAGCAGATAAACGTTTTGTTCATTGAAATAGCGCGCCACGAAGTGGAAAAGTTCACGCGCGGAATCGGTATCTTCACCAAAGGGTTTTTCCAGAATCAGGCGCAAATCTTCTTTTTCGTGACGTTTGGTTTTTCCCAGATTTCCAATAATGTCCTGAAAAACTTGCGGTGGAACAGAAAAATAGGCGAGGGTGGTGAGCTCTTGATTATTGGAAATTTTGCTTATGTGCCTGCGAAGATTTTTGAAGTCATCGAGTTTATTGTATTGGCCGGAGAGGTAGCTGATGTGGGTAAGGAGTTCTTTGAGAATTTTTTCATCGGGATTTTTTTTGTTTTTTTTGAAATAATTCTTGATGCTTTCCGAGAATTCCGCATGAAATTTTTCTTTGCTCATTTTGGTTCTGGCGTAACCAATAATGTGAAATTCTTTGGGTAAATATCCTTGTTCGGCGAGACTATATATAGCTGGAAAAAGCTTCAGCTTCGCCAAATCACCGGAAGCTCCAAAGATTACCAGGACGAAGGGTTTGTCTACACGATAAGGATTCATGGGAAGCGGCTACTTGTTAAGTTTAGAATAGCAGATTTGTGTAAGTTTTAAGTAGAAGAGTAAGAGGAGGTTTGCTTGACTTCATTGCTGGAATGTTTTCTACAACAACTCTTTCAAATCTAAAGTTTCATTGAAAGTAATTTGTTCGACGAATTCGGGCATGTGCGAGACGAGGATTATGGCTCCTTTGTAGTCCTGAATCGCCCGGGCGATGATGGGGATGTGGCGGAAGTTGATGTGATTTGTCGGCTCGTCGAGAATCAGGATTCCGGGTTTTTGCAGGACGAATCTGGCGTAGCAGAGTAGGCCTTTTTGGCCTTCGGATAGCGATCCGATCTTGTTTCTGATCATTTCACCGGTGAGTAGAAAGTGGGCGGCGGTGGCATAGATTCTTTCGTGTGAAGGATCTTCGCTGATTTCATTAAGCGAATCATAAACGGTTTTGTCGAAATCCAGACCGGCAAAATCCTGCTGATAGTAGCCCACTCTGACGCCTTCGGTAATGGTCGTGGCAGATTTTCCTTCGGCCAATTCTTTGAGCAGAGTGCTTTTGCCGATGCCGTTTGGGCCGAGAATTTGCAGTCTGGTACTGTTGAAAAATTTAAGCTGGAATTTTTTTGCGACTCGTTTGTGATTGTGAATTACGCCGACGGACGAAATTCTGGCGACAACTTCCGACCAAGGCTGGGCGGGAATTATGAATGGTTTTATGGTTTTGTCGTCGCGTCTGACATCCACCATGTTTTCTTCATCTTCGGCCACTTCATCGCGAAGTTTGCTCGCCAGTCTGCGCATTTTTCCGCCTTTATTTGAGAAAAAATTTACTTTATCTTTGCGATCCTGAATGTTTCTTTCGAGCTGAGCGTTTTTTCTTTGTTCGCGTTCAATTTGTTGGGCGATTTGTTCAATTACATCAAAATAATCGCCGACATATTGTTCGACTTTTTTGGTGTAAACATCGAGATTCAAAACGCCATCGGTGAAGGAATTCAAAAAGCCGGCATCATGGGAAATGACAATCACGGTTTTTTCGTAACCCATAAGGAAACCGGTGAGGTGATTGATGCCGTCAACGTCGAGATTGTTAGTCGGTTCATCGAGGAGGAGAATGTCCGGTTGCTGAATTAGCGCATAGGCGAGCAATAATCTTGCTAATTGGCCGCCGGAAAAATCTTTGATTTTTTTATCAAAAGCGGTGCTAAGGTTTACCACTTCCAGCACATCTTTTATCAGCTTTTCCAGGTCATATTTTTTTTCGTGAAAGGCGGTGGCGAAATACTCCATGATCGTGAGTTCGAAATATTCTTTGGGCATAACTTGAAGCGCGATGGCCACGGTAGCGTCATTTTTCATATTTACTTTGCCGTCTGTCGGTTTCAATTCTCCCAGCATCAGTTTGAAAATAGTGCTTTTGCCTGCGCCGTTTTGGCCCATGATGGTGATCTTGGCATTCTCACGGATGGAGAAACCGGCTTCGGTGAGAATGGGCTTATTGTGATCGTAGTAGAAGGACACTTCGTCGAAACTTACTACTACATTTCCGTGATTCATGGCCGGAAGTATAGCATAGAAATCGGCATTGACAAGACCGAAAAAAGGGTTAAAATTGGCGACTATTATTTATAATTATATATGGAGGATGATGACAGATCAAAACGGGATACTGCCGAGGAAGGTATAAGCAGGAGGGCCTTATTGGCTGGTGCGGCTTCTGTTAGTTTGGTTGCTATGATTGCAAGTATTCGCGGATGTTTTTCTGATGTGTCAGAAAAAGGCCCGCAGCGAGAGCAAAATCCTGTTGAAAATGCTACCATGAGAGATGTTTTGAATATTGGTGGTAGAGAACATGAGATTCCCGGTGTTCTGCAGAGAATTGAACAGGCCAAGAATTATTTGAATACTGTAGAACCAATCCAAGTCGGACGGGATATGGTTTTCCTTGATTCTGAAAATTGGGGAAATAATGATCTCTTTTATGTTACTGAACAGACCGATGGGGTGCGTTTAGTTCAGCGAAATGGTAGAAATTCTCAGTATTCATATAGAAATGATCGGCGTAATGTATTGGTTGCTCTGCGTTCTGATGGAAATTTTGTTTATGTTCCTTACTCGCCGGCATTAGATACGCCTGATGTGCGTGCGGCCGGAGGTGAATATATTGCCCGAGTTATTGATTTGGCTAAGGAAGAATTGCGAGGAGGAAATGTTACTTCTCATGTTTATGGGCGAAGGTGCGTAGCAGATGTTTTTTCTGATGAATTGGTTGAGCAGTTATTGATTATTGAACATGTTGATCCAGATCAATTCCAAGCTGCAAGGGGGTCCGAGTCTGATTTGAAGGATTTGTTTAATCGAGTTTTGGTGATTGCCGGTGGTAATCGGGAAATGTCATATGGCACCGGTAATTATGCCGGGGCTTTTGGTTTTGCCCAATTTATTCCTACGACTTATCAGATGGTGAAGGATGCTTATCCGGCGGCCGGTTTGAAGGAGAATTTCAGGGAAGGAATGCTTGATCACGTAAATGCGGTGAAAGCAATGTATTGTCTTATGGATAATGATTTGGGACGGATGGATGATCCGGAGCGTTTGGCGAGTTTGAACTTAGCCCACAACGAGGATGAGTTGGCTGATTATTTGGCGGCTAGTTATAATGGCGGGGCTGGTCGAGCGAATCGTAGATTCAGGGCTTTTGGTGCTGATTGGAAGCAGCATTTGCCGAGTGAGACAACTGTTTATTTGGAAAAATTGCGATATTTGAGGGATTTGCAGCGAAATAATTGATTTTGGAGGCGTCACGAGCTAGGCTTGCCAATTGTTCCCAATATGTGACTGGTATTCTGGTTGGGGTCGTTTATGCCGGTTAGAGTTTGAGTTGAGGTGCGGGCAAAAAGCTGAAAGTTTCGAAGCTTTTTATTTTCCAGAATTTTTAGAAATACGTAGAGGCTTTCAGGGGAGTCCATGGCTACGGTGTCCTGGTTTTTGGAGGTATCGGTTTTTGCGAGTTGGATGATTTCTGCGAGATTTGAGGGGTGTCTTTTTGTACTCCACTTCGTGAGCCAGTTAATGATTTTTTCATCGGTTTTAGATGCCGTTGTTTCCGCTACGTAATGGCTGAAGTCGATGCTGGCGATGATAATTATGTTGCTGCTTCCTATTGATTGAGTGAGCCGGGTGATTAATTCGTCCAGCTGAGCTTGGGGGGTATTTCTTTTTAGGGTAATGGCTAGGAGTTTGGCTTGAGGAAAATTTTTTATAATGAAAGGCACATGTACGCCGATGCCATGCTCTTTTTTGAAATTTTTGTTTTCAATTTTGGCGGGTTTGTCGCCGACGGAGCTTTTGTCGGCGATTTTTTCGAGTAAATTTTTGTCGATTTCTAAAATATTTTGTTCATGGTCTTCCTGATTTTGATCGGTAGTTTGGATGTAGTTGTAGCCATAATTAAAGTGATTGGGACTGATAACTATTACGGTTTCCACATCCTTGCTGGTGTTTTCAGCGTAGATTTTTTCAATGTTCTCTTTTGCCAGGAGGTGGTGGGGGATTAGCAGGCCATGCGTGCTATTCTTTGTAAGCAAAAGCGCACCAATCATGGTGATTAGTGCGCCGGTGATGAATAATTTTGATATTTTCACTGTTGGGGAAGTGTTTTGTGATGGGCAAGCGGAATTCTTGTTGATAGTAACTTTTACTTTGTGAAACGGGTATTGGATGTTCCACCCCATTCAACAACCGTAAATCCTTTTCTCGGAATACTTCTTAATGTTTGAGGCGCGACTTCTATGGCTTTGTTTAGCGGATTGTAATACATGAATACGCGAAGCAAAGTGTCGGGTTTTGGAGAAATTGTTAGTGGGGCGATTTTGTTGAATTCTTTTGTGCCCAAGAAGCTGAAATAGAAGTAAGGCTGAGGATTTTCCAGGATTCTGGATTTCCAGAATTCCATAAAATCCTTTTCTTCTGTTTTGCTTAAGCCAAGTTTGGTCAGGCTTTCATCCAGAAAAGTGGGGACGTTTTCTCTGGCTATTACGAAGCCTTTGGTTACAGGAATTTGTTCCTTATCCGTGCCTTCCCAGAATAAATAGGGATATTCCAGGCTATCGGCGTAATTATGAATTTTGCCATTAGGATAAGCGCGGACAGACCAGCCATCACGGCCGTGTTCGGGAATGCTGGCGGTGATTTTATCGATGCCAACTGATACTTTTACGTCTGTTTCTTTTTCAGGGTACAGGTAGATAACAGGTTTACCACATTCCGCTGCGGAAGTAACGTCGTTGTGAGCAATATAGCTGTATCTGCCAAATGGATCCTTCCAGAATAAAACCTGATTTTTGTCGGCGAAAGCCTGGAATGTCTCTATCGCTCCGCGTATCTGATATATGTTTTCCATCGTAATCTGTTCGTCACTGGAGGCTTTTACGCCATTTACTTGCGCTACTTCTTTAATACTGTAGAGCTTGAGCTTGTTTTCTGTTGTCGCCACCGGTTTTAAATTATCTTCGTTTACGTTATTGAGAATATAGTAACAGCCGGCAGTTACGCCGCAGCCCTGTTCAAAATAATGGAAGTCTTTTTTTAGATTTAATTTTTTGTCGCCGTCTATTAGAGTTGCCATATTATTATTGCTTTTCTCGAAGAATTTTGGGTTGAAGCTGTATCTCTGAATTGTGCCGTCCGGTAGGATTGAATATAAGCAGCTGACGTTTTCATTCAGGTAGATGTTGCCGAGGATAGCATCCGTGAAGGCAATTTTGCCGAGGCTAAAAATAATTTCTTGTTCATCCGCTCCATCCGCATATTTTTGGTAAGTGAGATCGATGTCTTTCGCGGCCAATTCTATAACTTCGCTCGTGTCGGGAATGGAGATGGTTGTTGGTAATTCCAGACTTTTGAAAACTGTTTTCGCATCTTTTTCTTTTAACAGGAATTTCATTTCTTCCTCCATGTAGGTGTAGTCTTCTTCGGTAGGCTGATAGCTATGGTTGACCAGATTTACCAATTTGTTTGTTTGGGGATTCCAGGCAAAGCGATAAATCACTGCACTGCATGGTCCATCGCATCTTTTTGATAAAACTAAAAGTGACCAATCTTTATAGGGATCTATTTTGATTTTTCCGGCTTCATAAAAATAAAATAGATAGGAAAGGCTGGTGTTGAAATCGGATGGGGATACGTCTTTTATTTGATCTTTCAGTATGATTAGCGGATCAATGATTTTCGGCTCGGAGTATTCAATATCGCCAATCTTTGCCAAGGGGGAATTGATGACTATTTTTGGGGTTTTTGGAGGTTTTGGTGATTCCGGAGGAGTCTGGGAGTTTGCAGCAGTTGTCGGTTCGGAGCTTGGTTCGGGCGTTTTTGCCGTTTGGCAGGCGGTGAAAGCGGTCATTATCAGCAGAGCCAAGATGAGAAGTGATTTTTTCATATTATCAGGTTGGTTATGAGTGCTCTTGGATTCTATCAAACTTCAGCCACTAGTCATAAGAGTTTTTTCTGTTTTTGTGGTAGTAGTTATGTAGTTTGACTAATTTGCAGTGGTACTGTAATATAGTCGCATATGGCGATCTTTAAAAACAGATATTTAGGTGATGTTATTCTGAGGCTTGCAAAGTCTTTTCCCGTAATTTTGTTAACCGGACCCAGGCAGGTAGGCAAGACAACTCTTTTTGAACATTTAAGTGGGCAGTTCGGAAAAAATAAATATGGATATGTGAGTCTTGATGAGTTTGAAATAAGAAATTTGGCAAAGAAGGATCCGGCTTTGTTTATACAGCAGTATCCGCCACCATTGATCATAGATGAAATTCAATATGCCCCCGAGCTTTTTTCTTATATTAAAGCCAATGTTGACCGTGCCGGAAAGAATGGAATGTATTGGCTGACCGGTTCTCAGCAGTTTAATTTAATGAAAAATGTTTCCGAATCTCTGGCCGGCAGGGTCGGAATTCTTAATTTAATGGGATTGTCATTGGCGGAAGAATATGGTGCGAAATTTTTAAATAAACCTTGGATTCCATCAAGAGTTTCTAAGACCGATAGCAAATTGTCTCTGGATGTTTTGACTGTATTTGGGAAAATTATTCGTGGAGGTTATCCTAAACTTTTTCATCGTGATGCTCCTCCGTTAGATTCATTTTACGGTTCTTATATTCAGACTTATATTGACCGGGATTTAAGAGATTTGGTGAAGGTTTCTTCCTTGTTGAATTTTCAAAAATTTGTGCAGATTTGTGCGGCTCGTACAGCTTCGATGCTGAATTTTTCCGATCTCGCTAGGGATAGTGATGTTAGCGTGAATACTGCAAAAGAGTGGCTGAGCTTGTTGATAAGCAGCGGGTTGGTGTATTTACTGAAACCTTTTTATAATAATATTTCCAAGCGTTTGATTAAAGCTCCAAAGTTATATTTTTTGGATACCGGCCTGGTTAGCTATCTTACCGGATGGAGGGATCCGATAGTTGCTTTGAAGGGTGCTTTTGCCGGTCAGCTTTTTGAGACCTATGTTGTAAGTGAAATTTTGAAAAGCTATTTTCATCGTGGCCTTGAACCAAGGATTTTTTATTATCGTACAAAGGAAAAAGTTGAAGTGGATATTTTAATTGAGAGTAATGGTGTTGTTTTTCCTGTTGAAATAAAATTGTCTGCCAGGGTTACGAAGGGAGATCTGAGGGGTATGGAAAGTTTAAAAAAAAGTGGTTTAAATCTTGGAAAGGGAGCCATAATATCAGCTACAAAAAAACAATACGCTTTGACAGGGGATGTAACGGTTTTTCCGGTTACGGAAATAAGTTGAACGGGGATAAATTAATTCCATTTAGTGTGAAAGCTGCCTGGTTTATCCGTGCGTTCGTAGCCGTGGGCGCCGAAAAAATCGCGCTGGGCCTGGATGAGATTTTGGGGGAGATGGGGGGCGGCGTAGGAGTCGTAGTAATTCAAGGTGCTGTAAAAAGCGGCGATGGGGATGCCGGATTCGAGGGCTAGGGAGAGCAGTTTGCGCCAGGATTTTTGTTTTTCGCCGTTGAGGGTTTTCATGATTTTTGTGAATGCGGCAGTAGCGGTTTTTTTGTCCTCCGGCGTTTTGTTACTGAGAGCGATGGTCAGATTTTTCAAATAACCGGAACGAATAATGCAGCCGCCTTGCCAAATCCTGGTGATTTCCGACAGGTTGAGATTCCAATTAAATTCTTTGCCGGCTTTGCTGATGAGGTTCACGCCTTGTTCGTAGCAGATCATGGTGGCGAGTTCGAGCGCGTTTTCGACGAGTTTGATTAGATTTTTCTGGTCGGTGGAGGTGAGGTTTTTGGCGGTGGTGTTGATTTTCAACATGTCTTGTGACATTGCGCGGGATTTGGTGTCTCCGGAAACGATGCGCGCGTCCACGGCGGCATTGATAGTGGGGATGAAAACGCCTAATTCATGCGCTATTTCCGTGGTCCATTTGCCGGTGCCTTTTTGGCCGGCGGAATCTTTGATGAGGTCGATGAGGTATGCGTCTTTTTTGGTTGATTCCGGATCTTTTTTAGTGAAAATTTTGGCAGTTATTTCGATTAAAAAAGATTTTAAATTCGGATTTTTATTGTAACCGGTGAAAATTTTTGCGAGCTCTGGATTGCTGAATTTGCCAAGGTTTTTCAAAATGTCGTAAGTTTCGGCGAGGAGCTGCATGATGGCATACTCTATGCCGTTGTGAACCATCTTCACGAAGTGGCCGCTGCCGCCAGGGCCGATGTAAGTGACGCAGGCGGATGTATCCACGGGGAGAGTTTTTTTGTTCTCGCCTGCTCCGACCGTAGCGTCGGAGGGAACGTCTGTCCGGTAGGCAGGAACTGGTTGGTTACTACCTGGAATTTTTGCCGCTACCGCTGTGAAAATTTTCGCTATTTTTTTCCAGGCTTCTTGGTTGCCGCCGGGCATGAGACTCGGTCCGTGTAGTGCGCCTTCTTCGCCGCCGGAAATACCGCAGCCGATAAAATTTAGGTTGCGTGTGGTGAGGTCTTTTTGGCGTCTTTCAGTGTCTTTGTAGTGCGAATTTCCGCAGTCGATGATGATGTCGTTTTTGTCTAGGAGCGGCGTGAGTTCGGCAATTATGTCGTCTACCGGGGAGCCGGCTTTTACCAGGAGAATTATTTTGCGGGGAGTTTCCAGGCTGGAAACGAAGTCTTTGAGGGTGAGAGAGCCATGGAGGAGGGAGGAGTCGCTTGTCTGCACGCGCAGACTTGCTTGTTCGGCACCGGACGCTGAGGTGTAAGACGCTGGGTAGGCGTAGGGCAGACGCAGGGGAGGCAGGTTTTTAGCTCCGGAAATTGTTTCAGGCAAGCTGTTTTTGTTTTTGATTGGCACTGATTTGGAAGGATATTGGACGGCAAAATCTTTGATGAATTTTTCCGTTTTTTCGATAGTGCGATTAAATACGGAAATTTTAAAGCCTTTGTTGGCGATATTGCGGGCGAGGTTTGCGCCCATGGTAGCGAGGCCGACGAGGCCGATGGCGGATTTGGCTCTCATAATATTTGTTTCAACTATTTTTAATGCCCTGCCTTTGGCAGGCTACAATGCACACTCGCTACCTTTTCAAATAACCACTATTGCTCTTTTCTTTGCCATTCAGAAAATCTCTATGGGTTTTCATAATTATTTTCATGGCTTCATTATTATTCTTGGCAATGTGAATATAGTCCATGTCTTCCGGACTTATCAGCTTTTGTTTCAGCGGATACTTCCTCACCCATTTGATTAGATCTTTCCACATGTCGCCCAACAAAATAATTGGAATTTGATTGATGTGTTTTACCTGAATCAATTGCCAGGTATAGAAAAATTCCAAACAGCTACCGATGCCGCCGGGTGTTACCACGGCTACACTGGAGAGAGCCATGAAATTATCCAGACGATCGGAAAATTTGCCGAAATGCTTGGTGAGGTCGAGATGGGAATTATCGTGTTGTTCTTTTGGCAATTTAATGGCCAAACCGATAGAATCCGAAAGATCATTGGGATCTCCCGCTTCATGGCCGGCGTTTGCGGCTTCCATTAGACCAGGACCGCCACCGGTAATGATGTCGAAGCGATGTTTGCCAATTTCTTTAGCTAAATTAAAAACCTGCCGGTAGATTTTATCATTTGGTTGAATACGGGCGGAACCGAAGATGGTGACGCGGAAATCGCGACGCTTGAGTTCATCATGAATTGTGCCGTGATTCTTATGATTTTTGGGCATAGATGAGGGAATTATTGATTTTCTGCTGAGTATTCTAACAAAATAATCGGAAAAAGATAAGATTAATTAGCCATTATTTTTGCGTTTTCGTAAATATGTTTTTTGGCTGGAGATGGTTTTATTGTTGTTTTCAGCCGTTTCTTTCTGTTATGTTGCCTCCCTTGAATGTATTTTTAAAAAATGTTTACCGAAAAGAGGTTTGTATGTCAGGAGGAGAATGGTGAGGAAAATGGTCGTGATTCGACTAATTTCTGGCGCAATGTAAAGATGGAGCATGCCGGTTGCGGAGTAGGTTTTGCGGTAACAAAAGATGCAACTAAGCAAGCGGTGGATTTGGCTTTAGCCGGTCTTTGTGGCATGAAAGACAGGACGGGTGAAGCTTTTGGTACCGGGGATGGTGCCGGGATTATTATGCAAACCGACGGGGCGAGACAATATTTTGAGCGATTTTTGCCTGAGGAAACCCATGTTGAAGAAAAAGATAAGCTTTCCGTGGGAATGATTTTTTTTGAGCCTGAAATTGGAGAAAATCCAACCGCACAAATGAATCAGATTAGAAGAATAATGACGGAGCAGGGTATTTATGTTCATGGCTGGAGAAAAGTTCCGGTTGATAACTCGGTTTTACCTACGCAAGTCAAGGGATTGGCGAGTCATAAGTGGCAGCTGCTTTATTCCCCCGGCAGTATACTAAGATCAAAAGAGACCTATAACAGGATGCTTTTCTTTGCTCAAAGAAGAATTGACGCGGACGTTCAAGGTGTGACGGTAGTCTCCTTAAACGCTTCAACTACGACTATGAAAGCTATGTGTACACCTGCTCAATTTAAAGGAATTTTTGCTGAAGATTTGAGGCATCCGGATTTTATCTCCAAGCAGGTTGGTTTTCATGCCCGCATGAGATCTGCCGGTTTAACCAGAGATGAAAATGCCCAGCCTTTCGATTTTGCCTGGGAAAATGGCCAGAATACCGCTGATGGTGCTTTGAGTTCGGCTCAGGCTGATCTGGAAAGAAGAATGGGTATAACCGGCTTGGGGCAAGATAGTGTGACTGTACCACCCGGAGCGAGTGATTCGAGAAAACTTAGCGGAATGATGAAAGTTTTGAATACGCATGGAATCCAGGGTCGCGGGGCATTAAGAAGGCATATGTTACCATCAATGGATGATAGATTGAGAATGCCGCCAAAAGTTCAAAACTATCTTGAGGATATTTGGCGTACACGTGGGCCATTGGCTGCAAGGCAGGGTCCGGGAGCTGTTTTGGTAATGACCGGAAATAGAATCGCGTTTGCCATGGATCCGTTGGGTTTGCGCACGCTATGGATTTATGGCAATGAGGATGTTGTTGCCGGATGTTCGGAGATTGGCGAGGTACCGATTCCCATCGAGGAAATAGAGTTTTTGTATCAGATGGAGGCCGGTCAGCTTGGCGAAGTAAATCGTGGCAGGTTTGTTTATCCCGGGCATGTTGATTATCTAATGGCTGAGGTCAATCCAATAAAGATTAGTGGTGATAGTAGAATTTTTGATTTGCATGGGCATCCGTTTAAAATTACGGAAAATGACGGAGCGGTTGAAAAATTAAAAAAAGAAGATGTCGTGAAAATGTGGAATCAGGTCGGTGGTGACGAATATGCTTTGGAAGTGGTGAGGTATATGGCCGCATATGGTAAGGAGCCGATTGAAGGAATGGGTGATAATCGTCCCTTGGCGGTGCTTTCCCCGGCTCGTTTAAGAATAGCTTCCTATTTTGCGCAAATTGTGGGAATTGTGACAGATCCACCAATGG
This sequence comes from uncultured Candidatus Peribacteria bacterium, assembly GCA_964480115.1. Classification (GTDB taxonomy): domain Bacteria; phylum Patescibacteriota; class Gracilibacteria; order UBA1369; family LOWO2-01-FULL-3; genus JACRIB01. The sequence goes on along the minus strand of CAYZOB010000065.1, from coordinate 4,460 downwards.
ATTCTTTGCGTGAGGGTGGGGCGATGGATTTGAGAGTTATGCTGGGGCGGGATCCCAAGCAGATTTATCCCGATAATCCTAATGAATATAAAGCTGAGCCGGAATTTATTGTTGATTCTCCGTTTTTGAATTTAACGCAGATGAAACAGCTTATTCATGGTAACGGACTTGAGAATGGAGATAAGCCGAAACATGTGATTATTGATACGACTTTTGAGGGAAAGACTGGCGAACATATGGAAAAAAAATTGGATGAAATCGTGGAAATGGTTTTGCAGCAAGCCGAGCATGGCAGTGAGCCGATAATTATTTTTGATGACAGTAAATGTAAAACCGGTGAGCGAATCTTTGTGCATCCGGTTTTGATTGCCTCAGCTTGTAATTATGCTTTGAGGCAGCGCGGACTCCGCGATAATGTTAAGCTGGTTTTTAACACAATGGATGCGATTGAGGCTCATGATATGGCTCTTTTGGTTTCTCAGGGTGCTGATGCGGTTTGTCCATATATGCTTTGGGAAGCGGTAGCTAGTGATCACATGGAATATACAAAAGGGGATCAGTATAAAACCGATTCAAAGGAAGGAAATATTGGTGAAATTTCTTTAAAGAAGAGGATGGCGAATGTGCAAATCGCGCTGGATGAAACATTGAAAAAAATAATGAGTAAGCAGGGGCTTAGCACCATACATGGTTATCGCGGACTTTGTTTATTTGAAATTTTGGGTATTGATGCCGGCATAAGTCAGAAATATTTTAAATATAATCCTTCAAGAATTGGCGGTATTGATTTCGATGATATGGTTGAAGATCAGCTCAAGCGATTGGAGGAGAAGCGCAGTGGTTTCAGGAAAGTTGCCGGTTTGGAGGCTAATGCCCGTTTTGGTAAAGTGGCGAATTTGATGAATCAGTTTCTTTTGGGGCAATATAAATTGGAGGAGAATGTCTATTCGCCTAATGTGGATTATGATCCGGCGATAATTTATAAAGAATTAGTGAAATATCTTTATGAAGAACGCGGACCGGTGTTTTTGCGAAATTTACTGGGGTTTAATTGGGCTGCTGAAAGAGAGGGAGCTGAAGAATTGAATATCAAAGATGTAGAGTCTGTGGCTTCCATTATCTGTCGACATTTTAGGGCTTCGCATATGTCGGATGGGGCTTTGGGGCCGGTGGCGCATTCGGCGATCGCGGTAGCGGTAAATGAGTTGGCGGCGGAATTGATGCCGCAATTGGGTGGAGTCGAAAAAGATCCCGGATTTAGTAATAGACTTGATCCAAGGCCAAAATCCGGCAGCGGTGAAGGTGGTGAACATAAGTCGCGTCGTCCCGGGGGTGAGTTTGAGGAAGCCTGCAGTAAATCAAAACAGGTTGCCTCCGGGCGTTTTGGTATGGATGCATATTATATTATGAGCGTGGGGGATGATGGAGAGATTAATATTAAGATTGGGCAGGGTGCGAAGCCGGGTCAGGGTGGTCATGCTCCGGGTAAAAAGATTAGTGAGCGCTTGGCTGAACAGCGAGGAACTATTGCCGGGATGGATTTGATTTCGCCGCCTACCCAACATGATATTTATAATATCGAAGATTTGATGCGTTTGATTTGGGATATCAGGGCGGTGCATCCAAATGTAAAAACAGTGAGCGTGAAAGTTACTGCGAAAGCCGGAATAGGCAGTATTGCTTGTGGAATTGCCAAATGTGGCGCGGATAAAATAGTGCTGAGTGGTAGGGAAGGTGGTACGGGCGCGGCGGAAGCGAGCGCTATCAGACATACGGGAGCGCCGCTTGAATTGGGGATTTTTGAAGCCTTTACCATGCTGCGAAGACAGGGAATGGTTGATAAAATTTTGCTTGAAGTGGATGGAGGGATTGTGACCGGAACCGATATCGCGCAATTGGCAATTATGGGAGCGGATGAATTTGGTTTTGGTACCTCGCTTTTGCAGGGTGGAGAAGGCTGTATTTTATGTAAGCGATGCTCGGATGGTTATATCAGCGAAAAAGACAAATCGGTAGGCTGTCCGGTGGGCATTTGTATTTCGCAAGACGAGGCTCTGGCCTATCTCGGTTTGGGGTCGAAGGCGGCTAATCTTTTGAAGGATGAGGCCAATGTAATGGCTTACACCCAGCAATTGGTTTTGTGTAAAAAAGCCATTAAAAATTATTGGACGGAAGTTGCTAAAGATGTGCAGAAAATTTTGGCGAAACTCGGGGTGAAGTCTTTGGAGGAATTGCGCGGAAGGTTTGATTTGCTGAAAAGATTAGAAAACAAGTCTGTTGACGGTAAACCTGTGGCGGGTGATAAGACCGGAAAAGTGGATTTGGGCTTTTTGTGGAGCGAGGGCTTAAATCTTGAGGGTATTCCGGATTTTGGCGACCTGCCTATTGCCCCAAAGAAAGCGGTGAATGAGACAAATCAGCAAATGGTTGACGCGGCGATGGCCTACAATGGCGAAGGTCCTTTTGTGATGGAAATTGATATGCCCGGTGGGGAAAATAGTATGAGAACGATTGGTGGAACTCTGGCCGGACTCATTGCTGCCGGAAAATTAGTTGCTCCGGAAGGTGGATTTAATTTTAAATTTAAGGGTTTTGTAGGCCAAACTTTTGGTTTCTGTCTGGTGCCGGGAATTAATCTGGAATTAACCGGTATTGGCCGTGATTTTATCGGTGAAGGTATGTGTGGTGGTGAAATTGTAATCAAACCGCCGGTTCATCTTACCGGTCAATCGGTGCCTTTAGCCGGTGCTTCCTGTGCTTATGGTGCCCGAGGCGGTAAATTGTTTATTGCCGGTAAAGCCGGTCAGCGTTTTGGAGTGAGAAATTCGGGTGGTCTATTGGTATCCGAAGGTGTCGGTAAATATGCTTTTGAATATATGACTGGCGGTGTCGGCGTGGTTTTGGGTGAAACCGGTTATCAAGTGGGTAGTGGCATGTTTGGGGGAGAATTATTTTTGTGGAATGGTGATGACGACGTTCAGGAAAAATTGTTTGATGGGCAGAGAAAGCCGGCCTGGATGGACGATGAAGAATGGGCAGAGAGAAAACAGGCTGTCCCCGTGGTTGCTCAAATGAGTGAAGATGATTATGGAAGATTATGGAATATTGTGAATGAGTATGCGACAAAAACCGCTAGCCTTAAAGCCAAAGTGGTTTTAGAGGATTGGGAGAACATGAAATTAAAATTTGCCCGAGTTGTGCCGAATAACAAGCCAAAACCGCCTAAATTGACGGAATTGGGGGCGCAGCGAAAAAAGAAAGGTGGCGAATTTCCAATGATAAAATAGAAGAGTTGATAGGGGGTACTATTGTTTGGGCATTTTTCTTCTTGCACTATCAATAATCTTTGCCGCGTAAGGTTGATCTTTAAATTGACTGGCAAATTTCAACGCTGCTGCCGGCTTGGTTTCTGCCGCTTTTTCGATAATCGCTGCGGCATAGGGCTGATCTTTATATTGACCGGCATGTTTCAAAGCGTTCCAGGGACTGTTCTCTGCGGCTTTTTCGATAATTTCTCTTGCATATGGTTCACTTTTATATATACTGAAAAATTCGAACAAGGCTTCGGTCTGAATTTTTGGTATTGCTCTTACTGCTTTTGCAATGACTGCTTTTGCATAGGGCTGATCTTGATATCTATCGGCAAATTCCAATGCGGCTCCAGGCTCGTTTTTTGCCGCATTTTCAATGATTGCTTTTGCGTAGGGCTGATCTTTATATATGTCAGCAAATTCCAATGCGGCCCGTGGATCAAGTTCAGCTGCTCGCTTTGCCGCAATTTCAATGATTGCTTTTGCATAGGGCTGATCTTTATATTTGTCAGCAAATTCCAGTGCGGCGCCAGGATCAAGTTCAGCTGATTGTCTTGCAGCTTTTTCAATAATCGCTGCGGCATAGGGCTGATCCTTGTATTGACCAGCATGTTTCAAAGCGTTCCAGGGACTGTTCTCTGCAGCTTTTTGAATAATTGCTGCGGCATATGATTCACTTTTATATATACTGGAAAATTCGAACAAGGCTTCAGACTCAATTTCTGGTATTGCTCTTACTGCTTTTTCAATCACTGCTTTTGCGTAGAGTTGATCTTTGTATTTGTCAGCAAATTCCAATGCTGAATAGGGCACTAATTCTGCAGCTTTTTGAATAATTGCTGCGGCATAAGACTCATCTTTATATCTATCGGCAAATTCCAATGCGCTACCAGGATCGTTTTTTGCCGCATTTTCAATAATTGCTGCGGCATAAGACTCATCTTTATATCTATCGGCAAATTCCAATGCGCTACCAGGATCGTTTTTTGCCGCATTTTCAATGATTGCTTTTGCGTAGGGCTGATCTTTGTATTTATCAGCAAATGCCAATGCAATATGGGGCTCGTATTCCGCGGCTTTTTCAATAATTGCTTTTGCATAGGGCTGATCTATGTATTGATCAGCAAATTTCAATGCAATACCGGGCTC
>CAYZOB010000064.1:0-9146 GCA_964480115.1 uncultured Candidatus Peribacteria bacterium | reverse complement strand
GGGATGGGGGCTGACGAGGGAGCTTCGGCGGGAGCCGGAGCAGTAATTGGTGGTGCGACGACTGGTGAGGGTGCAGCGGTAGGCTCGGCGGGAGCCGGGCGCGATGGCTCTGGAGTTGTGCACTTTGCAGGAGCGGCGAGGTGGGGGGTGGTCTCACTGGCCAGCGCCTGAGCTGCTGAGTCGGTTTGGTCATTTCTGATCTTTTCTTCAGTGAAAAGTTTAAGGCCTTTGTTGAATTTAATAACAAGTTGTTGATTTTCCACGTTTTGAAAATCAATTTTTAAGTCTTTACTCTCATTGAGCAGTTTTTCGAGACTGGTAATTATTTTCATGTAACTCCTGGCTTTGGTGATAAAAGTCTCTCCCTGCCTTGTATATTTATGTTCAATTAGTGCCTGAATCCTATCTTTTACTTCATGCACTTTTTGCTTGTTTTTATCTCTAAGCCGTTGAACATCTTCCGGCGTAACCTCGGGTTGCTGAGCCTCCGGGGTATTGTCCATATTTTCAACCGTTAGCAAATTCAATAGCCGTTTTTCTCCGGCTTTTTGAGATGTGGAATTTAAAAAATGTATTTTCATCTTTTTCAACTGTTTAGTGAAGAAATGAGATTATCCATGTTGTTGTCGTCGTCTTTGCGCTGGCGTTTTTCCAAATCATGCTTGAGTAGTTTTGTAAACTTTGCTTCCAATTCGACAAGCTCATGATAGAGATTGTTGAGAATTTCGAGCTGGTCTTCATTGCTGAGAGGCTTATTTTCCTTGGCATTTTCCTGCGCGAAAAATTGGCATAATTTTTCCTCTTTTTCGTGGGAAAGATTTTGCATGCCCTGAAGATGTTTCTGCTGCTGGAATTCGGAAAGAGCTTTGAATTTGGCTGAAGCCTTAATCAAATTTCGTAATTTTTCGTTTTTTATCATCGAAAGATCGGGCATTTTTTTTATTTTACTATTTCTGCTTATTTTACTACTTTTCACCTAAAAAGTCCATGAAATTATCGCGGTTAACTGCTTGCCAATGCGATAGAGGTCTTTACTTTAATCATTATGATAGTATATAATTTAGTTGGATTTTCTGAAATAATTTCTTACTTTATAAAAATATGACCACCACGGTACAAGTCAGGAGCAAGGGGCAGTTTACAATTCCTTCAGCCATGAGGGAAAAATTAGGAATTGGGGAAAACGAAGTTGTCACCGTGAGCATGATCGGTGATGGCGCAATCGTAATTATTCCTCGAAAACTGGAGTTACCAAGAATCCTTGATAAAACGGCCGAGATGGCTAAAAAAAGGGGTATTTCCTTAGAAGAAGTGCTGGCAGAGCTGGATGAGATAAGACATAATTCCTAAAAATTGTGAAAATTAAAATTTTTATCGATAGCAGCGTGATAATTTCCGCCATGATTTCCAGTGAAGGTGCCTCAAGGCAGGTATTAACTTTGTGTGAGGCTGAGACATTAGACGGAGTGATTTCAGATAAAGTAATTGAAGAAGTCGGGCGAGTCATAATGATCAAATTTCCGAAAATGAAAGGTGATTTCGAAGCGCTCCTGCGGATAGTAAAATTCAAAATTATTAAAAAAATATCTGGCGACCTGTTACTCAGGGCAAAAAAATGGATTAGTGATGAAAATGATGTCCCTATTTTGGCGGCGGCCAAATTTGCAAAAGTAGACGTGCTTCTGACTCTGGATATCAGACACTTTATTCGTGACCCTGATGTCAGCAAAAAATCCAAATTAAAAATCATGACTCCCGGGGAATTCATGCGGGGTTTTTGTCTTCTTGGTGCTACCTAATATTTTTGTAGAGGCGATAGAGGTGATAGAGGCCTTTTTTGAAAACAAATTCCTGGGGGAGCTGATAGGAAACTTCGGTGCCGCCAAATTTCTTCTTGAATTCAGTGACGCCGTCCCAGGGGTGGGGGGACGCAGGGCTAGTCCCGTCGTGCCTAGGGGCCGGCGCGATTCCAAAAAAATCGTAGAATTTGTAATGATTGGCCTTGGCTTCTCTGATAGCGTGCCAATGGAGAAGATATGGAGCCATGACATTTCTGTAATTATTGGAAGAGGCGCCGTAATAATAAGTGGCGGTGTACTTATGAAAGGTATTGAGAGCGCCGGCAATAATTTTGCCTTCAAATTCGGCGAGGTAGAGAGTGGCCATGTCGCAACCGTGGGCGGTCTGGCCGGAAGATAGAGATTCCAACATGTTGCGGTAAAAAGCTTCATTATGACCATGAAAACCATCGCGGGAAGTGGTCTCGGTAAGGATTTGGTAAAAAGCGGAAAGGTCGGAGGAAAATTGCTGAGGATCTGAGAGATCGGCTTTGCGGATCGTCACGCCCTTTTTTTCGGCCAGTTTAATATTATAGCGGCCCTTTGGTTTCATTTGGGCGAGGAGCGCGGATTCCGGCTGACAGAGATCCAGAATGAGGGTGTGGTTTGGCTGGAAACCTTGAATGTTTTGACGAAAACAGGGGAAGTGGAAATGGGCCGATGGAGGGTAGGGGCAGTCAGGTATGTTTTGTGATTGAGTAGTGTAAATGTCATGACATGTACAGCTTTTTTCTGTTACGCAAGCTGTTTTGGCTGACTCTGTAATGCTAATTAATGGATCGACTCTGAGAAAAATTGCCTTTTCCCGTTTGGCGATTTTTTTAATTTCGTCAAGAAGGGCGGACATTTGAGAGTAAGACTCTTGATGATTGCCAGCCAGTAATGGGCCGCGCGGCGCATAAAGCCAGCAATAACCGTGAGGGAGTTCGTGGCGGACAAGAAGAGTGCCGGCAAGAATTTTTGATTGGCCGGGCACCGGGCAGGGCGGTTGTCCGGGCACCGGGCAGGCGCAGGACAGGCTGTTGACGCCGCCGGCGCTCAGAGGTTCTTCCAATACAATTATCCAATAATTGCGGCGGCCGGAGATTTTACCTTGGCTTCGAAAATGTCCCCATTGCGGGGTCTGATGGATATTTCCGAGAGGATGATTCTCTACAAATTCGGACCACAAATGTTCTTCCGACTGATTTAATATCCTGGCTTGCATCCGGGCAATGATAGCAACAAATCGATTCTATGGCAAAAAATATTTGCGGAAAAAATGAAAAAGTGTTATCATTGTGCGATTTAGAAAAATTAAAATAAAAAAGATTCGCATAATGGAGCGATTTAAAATAAATTTCAATTTTGCAGAAAATGGTCGGCTTGTTTTTAAACATGGCGCTGATATTCCAAAAAATACTTCTGAAAAAAAACCGGGGAGCCGTAGTAATAGAGAACAAGATGGAAGAGGTGATAGTGGCGTGGGAGATATATTAAAAGCGACACGGACGGCCGTAGATCGCACGGAGCTGGCTAAAAGAATGGGCTATGGCAAGGTGGGTGAGTTTGCCGATGGAGTTGCAATCGCAGAAAGGCAGGGTTCTTCCTTCGTGGTGGATACAAACGGTGAGATAATCAGTAAAATCTATTCCGAAATTCAACCATTCAGCGATGGCATGGCCTGGGCAAATAAGGATGGTAAATTCGTGATGTTAAATACAAAAGGCAAAGAAGTTGGAAAAAATTTGTATGACGATGCTCAATCTTGCAGAGAAGGAATGGCGGCTGTAAAAGCCGGGACAAAATGGAGTTTTATTGATAAAAAAGGCGATAATTTGGAAATTGGAGAATTTGATGAAGCATATAGTTTTTCACAAGGTGTTGCAGGAGTAAGAGTTGGTGCCCATTGGAGATTTATAAAAATCGACGGCACGAGATTACATGATAAGAGTTACAGTAAAGTGGAGGACTTTGAGGGTGGAGTCGGATATGGAAAAAGGGCTGAGGTTTGGTATAAAGTTGATTTGCAAGGAAATGAGAGCGTGGCGGAAAAAGAGGAGGCGGCAGGGTAGGGATACGGGTATCAATGCCCCGACCTTCGGTCGGGCTACTGCATCTTCTGTCTGATAAAGGCCGGAATGTCCAGTTCGTTTTCAGTGTTTTTTATAGTCGTTTTGTCGGGCATGGTACTGCGGGGGGCGAAAGTGGATCTCTTGCCCAGGAGAGAAGTTTCATTGTTGTGATAGTCAAAACCCGTAGCGACCACGGTGATTTTCACTTCGCCGGTATAAGAATCATTGATAACCGCGCCAAAAATAATATTGGCTTCGGGATCGGCGGCTTCGGTAATTATACGGGCCGCTTCATCAACTTCAAACATACTCAAGTCGTTACCGCCGGTTATATTGAAAAGCACACCTTTCGCACCATCAATAGAAAGTTCCAAAAGAGGACTTTCTACGGCGGCCTTGGCAGCTTCGACGGCACGATTTTCACCGGTGCCATAACCAATTCCCATCAGCGCGGAACCGGCATTTTCCATCACGGCTTTTACATCGGCAAAATCCACGTTAATCATACCGTGAATAGTGATCAAATCAGCGATACCCTGAACACCCTGTCTTAGAACATCATCCACAACGGCAAACGCATCATTAAGCGGAGTTTTTTTATCAATAATTGAAAGGATTTTATCGTTTGGAATTGTGATAAGAGTATCAACCTTGTTCTTCAAATTTTCCAGACCTTCATCGGCCTGACCTTTGCGACGGTGTCCTTCAAAAGAAAATGGCTTAGTAACAACAGCAACGGTCAAAATGCCCATTTCCTTGGCAAGACCGGCAATAACCGGAGCACCACCGGTACCCGTACCACCGCCAAGACCGCAGGTGATAAAAATCATATCGCTACCATCGATAGCCTCACGAATTTCATCAACACTTTCTTCGGCAGCCTGACGACCGATATCCGGATTACTTCCCGCCCCAAGACCACGAGTCGTAGCGTGACCAATATTAATTTTTGTACCGGCTTCGGAATGATAAAGAGCCTGAGCGTCGGTATTGATACTGATAAATTCAATCCCTTTGAGTCCGGACTTAATCATGCGATTTACGGCATTGCAGCCGCCGCCGCCAATACCAAGAACTTTGATATTAGCCACCGGAGTAATTTCCGGTTTGATTTCCATAGTCTTCATTTTGGCCGGAGTCCTGGTGGACTCTCTTCCTTTGGAAAATAGATTTTTTAGATCCAGGTTGTTATCGTCTTGAGTTGGCATGTTTTGGGAGTTATAGTGATGGGAAATGGTGTCCCGCCGGGGCGAGATCTTGATGGTTAGAACACTCACTTTAGTGCGTGCCTGGATTATTACCCATAGTTTGACAGACTGTCAATGTGAAATGTAGCTCTGTCGCCGCAGTTACGGCACAAGATTTTTAAACCACTTTTTAATGCCGGCAAATCCTTTCTTGAAATTAATATTTTTCAAGCCGGAATGATGACGACCTTCAAAGCGTGAGCCCCATAGTAAAAGGCCGATTGCCGTGGCATAGGCCGGGTCGTCTATTTTATCCACTACACCATCGTAATTTTGAGGAAAGCCGATTTGGGCAGGTAAATTCAGGGTTTCACGAGCCAAGTCTATGACGCCGGGCATTTTTGAACCCGCACCGGTAAGAATGACTCCGGCGGGTAACATGCCGTCGCGATGAATTTTTGCCAATTCGTCTTTAACCAGGACAAAAATTTCATGGTAGCGAGCCTGAATTATTTCCACTACCTGCTTTTTAGAAATCAAATGTGTATCAATTTTGCTCAACAAGGAAAGATCTATGGTCTCTCTGTCATTCACTTCTTCAGGATTTACGCTGCCGTATTCGATTTTCAGTTTGTCCGCAGTGTCAATGGAGGCTCTCATGCCGATGGCCACGTCGTTGGTAACATTTTCACCACCAACCGGAATTACCGAAGTATGAAGAGTGGCTCCATCTTCAAAAACGGTAACGGATGTGCCGCCGCAACCGATGTCCACCACCACTACGCCAAGTTCCTTCTGGCGTTTTGAAAGTACCGCTTCGGAAGAAGCAAGACAAGCCGGAATAATGTCATCGATGTCTACGCCGGATTGCAATACGCATTTTTCAATATTTTTAATAATCGGTTCGAAGCCGGTGATAATGTGAGTTTCCACTTCAAGACGTATACCGGTCATGCCTACCGGATATTTAATGCCTTTTTGTTCGTCAACGGTAAAAGTTTTTGGAATAATGCGGAGAATACGGCGATTGCTGGGGATGGTTACAGCCTGAGCAGCTTCGAGCACGCGATCCACATCTTCTTCACTGATTTCGTTTTCGGCATGAGCTACAGCAATAACGCCCCTGCTATTCAGGGAATCTATATTATTGCCCCCAACTCCGAGAAATACATGATTAATTGGCTCGCCGGCCATTCTTTCAGCATCTTCCAGGGAGGAAGAGATACTGTTGATGGTTTCTTCTACGTCGATCACCGCTCCTTTGCGGAGACCGGTGGATGGAGCTATACCAACGCCAATAATATTTGGCACGGGAGAAGCTTCGTCCATGATACCTACTACCGTCCTGATTTTTGAGCTGCCGATGTCTAGGCTGGCGACTATGCGGGATTTGGCCATATTTTTTAGGATAATGTATATCGCTTTGCTCGTGTTTGGGATATTACTAAAATTTTGAGTGAGTTACAAATGAATTTTCGGGTTGTATAAAAAATTTATTCGGTACGGGCACGGTTGTTTTTTAGATATTTGCTTTGTTTCTTTTTTATCTTTTCACGAATCCTATCGATCCGGCGCACCGTTTCATCGTTGACGTTTTCAATGCGACACCGGCCTTGCATTGCAAGCAAATGTCCAAGCGCATCATAGTATCGCCTGTCATTTTCATATAAAGTAGCGAGTCTTGAATGAGCAGTGAAAATAATTTTTTCCGAGAGGTTCATGGTTTTTAAAGCAACTTCATAAAATCTGATGTGCTCAGCTCTGTCGGCTATCGGAAAATCTTGTAGCTTATAAACGCGGTGCTGGGCATGAAATCTATTACCGTCAATCACTTTTCCAGCATTAGCAGGATCTTTAGCTATGTCGTTGATTTCCCGCGCACTTGATATTGCGTCTTCGATTTTTCCCTTTGCCCTATATTGCTTATTTAAAAGTCTCAAAAGTTCTATTTTGTCCTCAGGAGGTAAAGTGCTTGTAAGGAGATGGCTTCTCAAACGTGCCGGAAATTCAAAATTTTCAGATTCGCTCAGATTTTCTATCAATTGTTTCTTCAAAGACTTTGGCAATTTAGTTAATAAATCTTCAAGCTTCTGATCTGTTAAAAAATATATATATGCATCCATCGAGTCATAAATTTCAGTAGCGGTCTCTGTGTCACTCATGACTTTGGAGCAATCGGCTAATCTGAGATTGGCTCGTACGAAAGTAAGATCATCCAAATCTGTTCTGCCCGCGATCTCTTCAAGACAAGACTTGGCTCCCCAAATATCCTTCGTTGCGAAAAATGCCTCGGCAAAATCAGATAAATCAGCAGTAGATGATGCTATTAGGGTTTCCGGGGTCAATAAATTCCCATGCTGAAGCGTGTGAGCATCGCGGAAAGCATAATCCAGACCGTCTTCCAGTCCAATTCTTCTGATTTTCTTGATCAAGCCGGCTACAATTTCGCCGGTAGCCTGATCCAAGTCAAATGGTTCGTCGGTGTGGCTAATACGGGTCAAAAAACGTCTCTCCGCTTTGGTTAGATCTTGGGCCTTCTCAAGTTTCTCCGGCGTGCAAAAATCTCCAAGTGTTTCCCGGATATGAGCTAAAAAGGCGCCCTGAAGAGCATCACTATTAACCCTAATGGCCTCACGTTTACTGATGATTTGTTGAGCGGGTGGCTGAACAGGCTCGATTAATACATCATCAATTTGTGGAGCAATATTATTACCTTCCTGATCTGCGTGTGTGCTATCTGAGCCTGCGTCTAGTTTCATTAATCTGCTGATTATTTAAAGTATGGACAACTCACTAGGAACGTATTAGATCATGCCCTGGCGTAAATGTCAAGGGCTTGTCTCGTTTAGAAGAGTGACTCCTGCAGATTATTAATGGCGGCCTTTTTTGCGCCGGCATGTTTGTGGAAAAGGGCGAGGCGATGGGCCAGACTTTTGAATTCGAGTTCGGCGAAAATGGCCTGAAGAGTGGTTTCGTCATAATCGTGAGCGCGGCAGATGGAAAGATCCAGGGTGATGTCGGGCACGTTCGTGATAATCGTGGCGAGATGTTTGCTTTGAAAAGCATCGTCTTTGTGTAGGGCGAGTTTGTCGTGAAGATTGCCGGTTATTTCAGAGAGATTTTTGTAAATATTTTCGAGGGTGCCGTATTTTTGGAGAAGAGTTTTGGCGGTTTTGGGCCCAACGCCTGGAACACCTTTAAGATTATCGGAATTGTCGCCCTGTAGACCTTTCATGTCGACGATTTGGCTTGGCTGTAGGCCACAGCGATCCATTACTTTAGCTATGTCATAAATAATCGGCTCGGAAAATTTTTGGGTATTAGCGAGAATTTTGGTCTTTTCGGTGACGAGCTGGAGCGTGTCGAGGTCGCCGGTGACGATGAAGGTTTGCAGATTTTTTTCACTACACCTTAGTTCCGCTTGCTTGGCGAGCGTGCCGAGGACATCATCGGCTTCAAAGCCTTCTTTGGTATAAATGGGAATTTGGAAAGCTTTTACGAGCTCATGGATGCGGGGGATTTGGGCGTAGAGCTCATCAGGAGCTTTCATGCGAGTGGCCTTATATTCCTTGTATTCAAGATGGCGAAAAGTAGGGCCTTTGAGGTCGAAAGCCACGGCGATATAGTCCGGAAGTTCTTTGTTCAAAATATTCAGAAGAATCGAAGCAAAGCCGTAAACCGCGTTCACTAATTCGCCCTTCGTAGTGCGGAAAGGAGGGATACCGTGGAAGGCGCGGTGGATAATAGCGTTGCCGTCGATGAGGATTAGTTTCATGGAAGTTTTGGTTTAAAATTATCTTTGCGCTTCACAAAAGTTATATAATAAACATCTCGATCGTCAAGGATATAGCACTCGACTTCTGAGTTATTATACGATATAATATTGAAATAATAAAAACAAAAAATATGAGTAGTTCCTCCCTGGATAATTTCCTAAAACAGAAGAAAGAAGTGAAAAAATTTATTTCGGGAAAAATTTCTATAAAGGCCAGAAAACAAATAGTGGGAATTATTCTTGATAAAGAATTGACACGGCAATTTTAAGAGAGATTGTGTGGGGTAGTAGG
>CAYZOB010000063.1:0-3521 GCA_964480115.1 uncultured Candidatus Peribacteria bacterium | reverse complement strand
ATTGGGCTTCTTCAAAAAAGCGATTGAATTTCAAGGAAGATACAATCGCTACGGCACCGTCATCACCAACAGCATCCAGACGAATGGCACCCTGATCAACGAGGCCTTCGCAGAGTTCTTCAAGCAGAATGGCTTCAGGGTCGGCATCAGTTTCGACGGACCCGAGAGCATTCACGACCATCATCGAAAGACGGTCGGTGGAAGAAGTTCCTTTCATTTGGTGCTCAGAGGAGTGAAACTGTGCCAGGAGAAACGGATTCCCCTGTCGGTGGTGGCAGTCGTCACCGCTTACAGTGTGCAGTTTCCCGAAGAGCTCTACCGTTTCTTCCTCTCACAGGGAATCAAGAGCTTTTCCTTCAATCCGGCCTTCGAGCCTGATCAAGAAGGAAAGCTCTGTGATTTCTCGGTGCAGGATGCCGAGTTCGCTGATTTTATGGAAAAGATCGGCAAGCTCTGGCTTGAAGACGATGACCCGGACGTCAACATCCGCCAACTGAGCGAACCTCTCAAAGGAATGCTCGGTGGCGAACTGTGGGCGTGCATCTACTCTGGACAGTGTTCACGCTTCCTGGACATCTACCCCAATGGAGATGTGAAACCCTGCCACAGCTTCCTCGGAGAGTCGATGCGGCTGGGTAACATCCTTGACGCACCACTGACCGAAATCATCGCCAGTGGAACCTACGAAGGGTTCCAACAGCACGTCGCTCAGCTTCCGCAAGAGTGCCTTGATTGCGAACACTTCACCATCTGCCACGGTGGATGCACTGATCATCGCAACGTCACGGTCGGCGGAACGCATCACGAGAAGTACGTCTACTGCGGCTCGCGCAAACGTGTTTTCGGTCTACTGGAAACACGGCTTGCCGAGCTGGGAGTCCCGAAGAAGGATCTGAGGCGTCCGGCGGATTCGGACGAAAGAAAACCGGAACCGGGGACAGGTCGGGTGTCAGAACTCAAATCTGAACCCGGGCTCATCCAACTCACTCTACTGACCAAAGAAAGGAGGTGATAACCAATGGTCCCCATGAACGAGAAGCCGGAACGGCAGACCGATTCCCAGCCGAAAGGCTCACGGATCGTGGCCGAAATCCAGCGACAGATCGTCGTGAGTGGCGAAGATTGCGCTATCCAGCAGATCGGATGCCACAATGACAACTCGGGCGGCGGTCACAACGACAACTAGTTCGTTGTGGGCGCAGGCTCTTTACTGTCAAACAGGCCCCGGAACTTCATCGAAGTTTCGGGGCTATTAATTTATACAAAAACTAAAACAACTCTTTGACTTGGGCGGATTTTTTGTTAATATGATCAAATAAACATGAATCAAGATTGGGAATCAAAATTAATGACATTTGAAGAATATGCCGGGAAGAAACATGATCCAGTATATGTTTTTAACATAGAATTTGGTACTAAAAAAGTGATGTATTTCGGTGCCGAACATAGTCTCAATCCTGAAAGTCCAATGTTTTCTCGCATTGAGGAGGAATTTAAAAAAATTGATCCTCAAATCGTATTTGTGGAGGGAATGTATTTTAGCAAAGATGGAAAACAAAAAGTAATCGAAAAATATAAAAATACCGATAGAGAATCGGTTATTAAAAATCACGGAGAATCAGTCTATGTTTTCAAATTAGCGGCTGACGCCGGCATTGAAGTCGATTCTCCTGAATCTGCATACAAAGATGAAATTGATTCTTTGCTAGAAAAAGGATTTTCTAAGGAAGAAATGTTTTGCTTTTATGGGTATCGTCAAATCAATGGATTGCATCGCTTAACCGACAAATCTAAATTCAATGAAGAATTAACAAGATATATTTCAATTTTTCAAAGGGATAGCCAGTGGAAAGATTTTGATTATTCGGTGGAACATTTAGAAAAAATTGGAAAATCAGTTTGGGGAGAAACTCGAGGCGATATTATGACAAATGATAAGTATCGGACAACGCCTGTTCCGCCACCAGATAAAAAGTTATTTACGATTATTAATAGGATCAATCAAGAAGTAACTCATTTCAGGGATTGTAATGTCGTACGGAGAATTGTAGAGGCGTTAGAAATTCATGATCGACTATTTATTATTTTTGGATCAGCTCATGCTGTTATGCAGGAGCCGGCTTTGCGATATTTAGCGAGGATAAAGGGGTCAGGTACCTTCGATTCTTTATTGGCATGATATGCTACAGATATGCCTCGCATCGTAAGAGTGGATATTAGAGACTAACCGTATCATGTCATAATAGGCTATCTGTTACTAATTCCAAAAAAGAAAAAGGGCGAGAAAAAGAGAGAAAAAGGGGGTCAAGAAAAAGGAGAAAAAGGGGGGCAGGTACCCTTTTCCCCCTTTTTCCGTACCCCTGACCCCCTTTTTTACCCCCTTTTTCCCTTTTTATCTGTTATTTTATCGCTTACCTCATATTTTATACAAAGGCACAATTGATGTTACGGGTTTTCCAGTTATTTCAGTATAACTTTCCTCATGAAAAGAGACTGGGCAGAATTTTATAAAATTTCCAAAAATCATCCACCTTCAAAACTTTTGATAAAAGCTTTGGAGTTTTGTGCTAATAAAAATAAGGCTATTGATATTGGCGGTGGTGCCTTGAAAGATACTCGTTATCTTCTGTCTTTGGGCTTTGATGTGACGGTTATTGATAGCAGTGAATTAATGGCAGAAGAAGCTAAAAAGATAGTTTCAAAAAAACTTCACTATTTTGTCACTCCTTTTGATAAATTTGATTTTCCGGAAAATAACTTTGATATTGCTTCTGCTACATCGGCGTTACCGTTTAATTCGCCCGATACGTTTGGTAAAGTTATTAAAAGTATCAAAGAATCTTTAGTTAAAAACGGCATCTTTTGCGGTCAATTATTTGGCGTAAGAGATGAATGGAGCAGTCGATCTAAAATGACATTTCACACCAGAGAGCAGGCAGAAAAGTTATTTTCAGATATGGAGATTATTGATTTTAGAGAAGAAGAAAAAGATGGCACGATTGCTAACGGCACCCCAAAGCATTGGCATATATTCCATTTTATCGCCAGAAAAAATTAAAATAAATTAGATTGAAATAATTAGGTGGTAATAGCGCCACTTTTTTGTTTGCCTCGTAGTGACTTTTTTTACCGTGCACTGATTTTTGCTCTAGTACTGTGGCGGACTACTAACGGGTCACTAGTTGACTTTTTTATTTAATTATAGTATTGTTCTATTGCATTCAATGGAATGGTTTCGTTGGGTAGCGATGTTCTTTTCAAAAGTTTAACCAAAGAAAGGGGATTGGCAATGTTGGATACTGCTATTGTCGGTAAGGTGGCGGGTATTGTTTCCCTAGTCGCCTTTATTCCTTACTTGATTGCAATGCTTCGGGGCAAGACCAAGCCCAACCGGGCGACATGGTTAATTTGGACGGTGGTTGGCTTCATGCTCCTTGTCAGCTATCGTTTTTCGGGAGCAAACGACACCATTTGGGTTCCAATAAGCTATGTGATCGGACCCCTTGTCGTTTTCACCTTAT
>CAYZOB010000062.1:0-4492 GCA_964480115.1 uncultured Candidatus Peribacteria bacterium | reverse complement strand
GCATAATCTTCACGGATGTGGGGATGATACCAAAACACGCCGGCATCAGGAAATTTGAGTGTATACGCAAACGACTGTCCGGGCTTCGCCGGTTTCTGCGTTATATCGGCAACGCCGTCAAATTTGTTATCAACTCTGACTCCATGGGAATGGATGGTCGAGTCAACGTCGGTATTATTAGTAAATTTGAGGGTAATTTCTGCTCCCTGTGGGACTTTTATCAGAGGGCCGGGGACGGATCCATTGTAGGCAAGCATCTTCATTTCTTTCCCATTGATGGTTTTTTTCACACGACTTGCCGTGAGATTATACGTATCGCCGTCTTGCAGAGTGACTACCTCTTGCGGTCTGACGGCGGTTGGCTGGGGCGCGCTTGACTGTTGTTTGGAAAAAAGAAACACTCCGCCAAAAACAGCAACGATCAGGAGAACTATTAAATAAGTTTTATTCATACGTTTCTATCTTAACCCATTTCTCATGAAGATTTCATGAAAAATATCTTTATATCTTTCGATACTATCTGTCACTTTCCCTCAATTTCTAATTGTTTATTCAGATAATTTGATCTTTTTGAGATATTTCGGTCGTACTTACTTCGGCTCAAGATTAGTCATGTTATCCCGCAAGTTTTGCATTTTCAAACCGTGACATTTCGTCACGATTTCCCTGCCCTCTTTCTTTAACCGCTCTTTCAGTTTACGCCAATATGCCAGCGCGTCAACGCTGCCGGATAAAGCACCTGAAAGGATTTCCAGGGACCGTCCTCAAATCATACATCTTTCAATTTTTTAATTGATGTATTATCAACAAGAGACTGCATTTGTACAATCGCAATCTGATTTAATTGTGTCAATCGCTCACTTTGAGGCAATCCGCGACGGATGAGTTCGGCATTTATACCTTCTAAATTTGCTAATACCACCAACTGAGTCACGTCTGCATAATCACGGACATTTCCTTCCTTCTTTGGATTTTCATCCCGCCAGTCCTTCGCTGTTTTTCCAAACAGTGCCATATTGAGTACGTCTGCTTCTGTCGCGTATACAATATTCGTCGATTGTTTAGAAATATGGAGTGGGATTAAATATGTTTTAATCGCATCAGTATTGATTCTATAGTTGATTTTCGCCAGTGTACGTTTTATATCCCAACCAGATTGCAACCGTTCGCTTTCTTCGTTTTTTAGCCGTTGGAATTCTTTAATGAGATAAATTTTAAATTCAGGACTAATCCACATGCCAAATTCAAATGCAATATCTTTATGAGCATAGGTTCCTCCATATCGACCTGCTGTTGCCCTGAGTCCGATAGCCTGCGTCTTTTTGACCCATTCTTTCACACTAATCTTGTAACCATTCAAGCCTGCCTGACTTTTAATTGTGGCAAATTCGCCATAATTAAAATTCGGATTGTGCAGCTTCTCCCATATGCCCAGAAATTCAACGGTATTTCTATTTCTGAGCCAATCAGAAATAAAGAAATCACCATCTTTTGCTGTCAACATATCGGTAAGGGAAATAAAATCTTCATTCGCATCAGAGAGGATAATACTGATTTGACTTCCCTGCACGATAATTTTCTTACTTTTAACCATAGTATTTTTATTTTACACCGGATGAACGATATTTTCCCCGCGCCGAAATGATCAAAAATCCTATGGTTTTCTCGAGGATCGTGAAATCCGATAGGTTGATTCACCCCCGAACGTCATTTTTTTGAACTTATCCGCTTGTGGCTTTCCGGCGTTTGCAGATAATTTTCTTTGGAAACGACACTTCTGCCAATTTCTTTTTCCGTTTCTGTTCTGGCTTTACCCGCAACGCTTCCACCCCTTTTGGCCACTGTTTTATTTTTTGGAAATGTATCCGGTTTTTCCTGCCGGGAAATTTCAGTCGTTACTCTCTCGCCCAGCATCGTAAAAATTAGCTCAAAGTCGTCCATGTGATCGCGCAGATTCTCTCTTTTCAAACCTTTTAATTTCTTATACTCGCCAGGGGTTACGCCAAAAGCGGCTTTGGAAATTTCGGCGGTCAAAATCTCATATTCTTTTTGCAGTTTTACTCCTCTTTTTTGCCATTCGTCGGTTAATTCTCCACGGATAGCAATTCCTCGAATTCTTTTTTCAATCCAGCTTTCAGAATATCCCTTTAATTTGTAAAGTATTCTGGTCCGTTTCGAGGCAAGTTCAGGGTCTTCAATTTCCTGTACTCTTTCATAACCAACCCTTGCTAACCATCGCTTAAATGGTTCAGCTTTCGGAGAGGGAATGGATTGAATAATACGGAAAATATTTTCGGTATTAGCACAGTCGGTTTCGTATTTTTTGCCGTCAGAGGACTCTAATTTCAGTTGTCTACAAATTGTAGACAACTCAATTCCATCTCCATCCCTAACGCGCATTTTCATGGCATGCCAATAGACCCGCGGTTTGTTGCTATCAGTTAAAACTTCAATCACATCTACTACAGAAAACCACCATTCACTGTTATAGATAATTTTTCTAATCTTTTTTCCTTTAAATAAAGCGATTTTTGTACTTTCAATGTCACGCGGGCCCATGATGAAATTATACTATTTTTATTACTCGCCGTGCGATATTGTCTTCTCACCGAAATGATCAAAAAATCATATGGTTTTCACCCCATCTCGATAAACTCAGTGTGCTAACCTAAACCACATCGGAAGTGGAAAGCTATTTTTCATGATTGCCTTTTCTTTGCTCTTGCTTCTTTGAAAGCGTCATCAAATATTTCATAATAATCGGCATAGATGTATTTTTGTCCATATGTAGCATCACCGAGATGTTCCAGAATTTTTAAGTCTTCAAGTCGCTTAATAACATTGTATGCTCCTTGCGGACTAAAACCAGTCCATTTCATTATTTCAGCAACTCCAACAATTGGCTGACCAAATAATTTACGGATTATTTCTAGGGTGGACTCTGCAGATTTTTTTCCGAGTTTTTGCATTTTAGCAAAGTCCGAGTCTCTCAGCGCAGTTATTTTGGTGCATGTTTCTATTGAAGCATTGGCAATTTCCGCAACACCTTCCAAAAAAAACTCAAGCCAAGCTTCCACTTGCGCATTCTCATCATGATAATCCTGTAGTTTTTGATAATAAAGCTTTTGATACTTTTTAAAATAGCTAGATAAGTACAGAACTGGTATTTCTAAAAGCCTGGCGTGATGAATATACATGGCAATGAGCATCCTTCCTGTTCTGTCATTACCGTCTGTAAAAGGATGAATGGTTTCAAATTGGGCATGGATGAGTCCTGCTTTTACCAAAGATGGATAATCATCTATTGTATGGATAAATTTTTCCAGATCATGTAATGATTTATGCATATCTGCCGGAGAGGGAGGAACAAAAGAAGCATCTGTTGGAGTTTTTCCTCCTATCCAATTTTGGGAATGCCGGAATTCTCCGGGATATGTATGCTGGGTTGAACGTGCCCCAGTCATTAAACGCTCATGAATTTCCCTGATAAGTCTTAGGGAGATTGGGAACGTTTTCGTTCTTTCAATACCGTAATTTACGGCATCAACATAATGGACAATGTCATCAACGTCCGGGTGTAGTCGGGACTTTTCTTCTGTAACCGGTTCAGCTACTGCATCCTGCAATGTAGCTTTTGTACCCTCAATCTGGCTGGAATAAGCGGCATCTTTTTTTATAAACATGAGCAGAAAAAAGTCTTTATCCGGCAGTAGTCTGGTTATTCCGTCAAGTTTACCGACTAATCTTATAGCTTCTTCATGCTTTTTGTGCAATTTAGGGTTGATTATAAAACCGCCTTTTGGCGGAAAATCAAAGGGGGTAAAAGCTTGATAACCTTGGCTTTATTGGATATAACGGCCTATTTGTATTGAGTTGACATTGTTCATAGTAATATCAACATATTATACTATTTTGTTGATATTGTCAACGAAGACATCAACTAATCTCTCGGACATTCAATTGGAACCCGCCCCGGATCCGATGATCCCTTTTCTTCCAGCTCCTTCACCCTCCCCCCTCCGCGCCCTCCCTTAATCTCTTTTACTAGCCTGTCAGACTGTCTTTCGATTATATTGATCATCCATCCATACTTTTGTGCAAAACAGAATCAACCCATTCGATAAACTCAGGGTTGTCCCGAGCAACGCAAAGGACAAAAAGTTCACCTAATCCACATCGGAAGTGGTAAGTATATAGCACCCCGTTAACTACTCGGACCACTTTTATCATATAAGTTTGCTGTTGTGTTCAAATCGAGAATCTCGATATCTTTATACTCAATTTCTAAATAATTTCCATCTTTATTTTTTTCTCCTTCTCTCTTGGGTTTAAAATAATCTGGTTCATGATGATCATTACCGCTAATCCACACTTCTCCAATACTATCAATGATGATATCAGTATCTTCTATCATTAATTCATCATCCACCCAAGCAGCGATTCTTTTTTCTTCAATCAAGATTTCAAGAGTATGGTAATCAGTGGGAGTGAA
>CAYZOB010000061.1:0-20303 GCA_964480115.1 uncultured Candidatus Peribacteria bacterium | reverse complement strand
GGCATAAATTATTTGTTATTTTTAATTACTGTATTAATAAGTTCAATTTCTTCATAATCATCAATCATGGTTTAGAGATTTTTCTGATGTTCAAGCGTCTCTCCAGAGAATAATTCCATATTATTATTATTTTTAGCTTTAAGCTCATCAATTTTCCTGGCTACAACCTCCTTAATTATCTTATCAATATTTTTGGAAATTCGCACGTCTACATTCTTCAGAGATCGCTTGATTTTTTTTATCATACCAATATCACCGGCGAATAAAAGCTCCAAGAGCGATGACACCGAATGAAAAAAACCCATTTTAGCCAAAGCAATGGCAGCAGCAAGCTTCAAGTCGACATCAGTAGATTCCAGATATTTCAAACATATCGATTTTTTACTATGCAAATTCAATTCTCCCGCGGCAAATAAACCATATACAATTTTCTCCTTCTTCTCCGAGTAAATAAAAGAATTTATCACATGAAACGCTTCCGATCTGGAACTTCTAAAATTAGCCAAAGCCATTGCTGCATTGATCTGATATTGCAGGTTTGTGGAAACTAAATAATCATTGAGTACATGCACAATTTCATCATCCTTACATTTTCCCAAAGCATATATTGCATCAGCCTTGTTGCCGGATTTTGCGGAATTTAAAACGTTGAACAAAAATTCTACTGTGGAAACATTGCTCAAAAGAGACATAAGGTAAATCACCTTAGCCAAAACTTCTTTATTTTTTTCCCTAGAATAAAGATCTTTCAAGCCTGAAATAAGTCTATATTTAATAAACAAATAATCACTGGAATTGCCGTGCAGAAATCTAAAAGAAATCAAAGTGTCCAAAGCAGCTTCACAAACCTCTAATCTCTTGGACTTCAAACAATTCACAATATCCAAAACAAGCTCGGGAGTTTGCAGCTCCGACATTACATTCAAAATTCTGACCTTCAAAGAATCGGATTCATGTGTATCATTTAGCAAACTTTGGAGTTTTTCAAAGGCAAATTTATGTCCTCTTTGAGCCAAAAGATCAACTGCATTAAGCCTGACATGCTTTTCTTTCGAATTCAAAAGCTCCTCCGTCACTACACGTGTATATTTTTCTTGTTGCCTATAGATTATATAGAAAAACAGCACGGTGCAAATTAACATGGCAACATTCAAAGCATAGATCAACGACTCCTCAAAAAATAAATTTTCCAATAAAATAACCATCAATGTACCAAGCAGTGCACCAAAAGGCCTAACTATTCCTTCCAGAAAATTTCTAATATGCTCTCTTGCCTTCTCCCTGATTGCATAATAGGAAATATGATAAGTATTGGTATGTATAACCGAAGTTAAAGTGAAATTATTCTTTGCCAGAACAGCAGTCAAAAAATCAAATCTTAGCGATAAACCCAATACACTAAAAAAAGTAACGATCGGATGCAACAACATGGCTCCAATAACGCCCAAGCCGGTAATCAATCTGCTTCCCAGAAAAATCTCAACCAATAACGCCGACGTGCTAAACAGGATGAATAATAAACCCAAATCATGAATAAAGGCGTTCTCGAAACCACCTCCGGCCTCAAAGATAACTTGAGAAACATTCTGATAAACAGCTCCTGTATATTGAAATTCTAGCAAATTAAAAATAATCCATTGAAAAAGAACAATAAAAATCATACCGATAACAAAGGAAGAATGAACTTTCGTATCAAAAGAAGCCTTCATCTGATTGAAAATACCTTCAGCCGCAACCGCATGACTCTTTTTGCTCACCAATTCAACTTCATGCTCTTTAAAATCAAATAATAGCAAAATTGGCACCAATAAAAACAAAATACTGACTATCAAGTACAGAAAAGTTGTCAAAGCAAAATAATTGGATAGAAAAATTACCAAAAATCCGGCTACTATACCACCAAGAGTCTCGGACACCTCAATAATTGGGAAAGCCCTCTCTGAAGTTAGCGGATCAAACAGCTCCTCCACATACGCAATCATTATAATCCTTAACTGGTTGAGAAATATGGAGACAGCCAAAATCAGCAAAGAGAAAAAGACGATCTGATTAGTATTAGCAACCAGCGCAGCAATAAAAATCAAAATTCCACTCACCACTATCGTAGTAACCATTACGGCGACTCTTGATAGTTTTTCAAGAAATAAAGAGAAAAGAATGCTGCCGATGATCGAGAAAACAGCATTAACAACAAAAAGATAAGGTAATGCAAGAATTCCATATCTACTGACAAAAATAGCCACCAAAACAGTCCAGACAATGACAAAAGCAGTTCTATATAAAAACTTTATTCCTATCGAAAAAAGCACTCTGAGCCATTCCCCCCCACGAATATTGAAAAAGCTGTTTAAAAGGTTGAATTGTCTCAAATTTTGTAACATAAATTAGGCATTTTTATCATAATATTATATCATAAAATCAACCACCTAACAAGCAAGCATTAAAAAAGAGCACGAGTATGAAATTTTTTAAACCTGTAAAATCAGGAGGGGCAACCTTCCTGGTAACAATCACAATTTTGTTGAGCAATCTGCTTGGCCTCCTCAGGGACAGGATCATTGCCATTCATTTTGGCACAAGTAGTACGACCGACATCTACAATGCCTCTTTTCTAATCCCGGACACATTATTCAATCTGTTTATTGCCGGAGCCCTGGCAGCCGCCTTCGTTCCTGTATTCACAGAATACATGGAAAAGGACAAACAAGAAGCCCAAAAGATAGCCAATACTTTAATAAATGTCACCGCAATAGTGATATCCCTCCTATCAATCATTTCCTTCATTTTCATGGAAAACCTGATAAACATAACATTTCCCGGGGTGAATCAAGAAGCTAAACTACAAATTATCAGTATGACCAGGTTAATACTGAGTTCCGCCCTGATTTTTACCATCAGCAACACCATCGGTAACATTCTCATGTGTCATAAACACTTTTTTGCCTATTCAATTTCACCGCTACTCTACAATTTAGGCATAATCTTAGGAGTAGTGTTTTTACAGGAGAAAATAGGTATATACTCGGCTGCCGTCGGAGTAATTGTCGGCGGAATTTTTCATTGTCTGATTCGCCTTATTGATATGAGGTCAATTGATTACAAATACAAATTTGAATTTCATTTGCAACACCCTGGCGTCAAAAAGATCATCAAGCTTATGATTCCACGTGCTGTTGCCATAATAGCTGCACAAATCAATATTTTTCTTTTTACCGTCGTAGGCATTCAAATTCAGGAAGGGGGAGTAGCTGCCTTCAATTTTGCCCGCAACATTCAAAGTGTCGCCGTAACACTCTTCGGCATGGCCTTCGCTACCGCCATTTTTCCTTATCTGAGTAGTGCGGTCAGCAAAGGAGATAAGGATTCTTTCACGGCACAAATCCAGAAAACAATTCAAAGAATACTATTTTTCACCATACCATCAATGGTCGGCATTATTTTGCTTTCTAACAACGCCATTAATCTAATTCTTGGTGGCGGAGAATTTCAGCAAGCCTCGGTAAATCAGACGGCAATAATTCTCTTCTATTTTGCCGTTTCAATTCCCCTTGAAAGCTTATCGCATATTCTATCTCGAGCATTTTACGCGCTCAAGGACACCGTAACACCAATGTACATTTATATCGGATCCACGATCATAACCGCCACATGTACAATTTTCATCGCTCCAAAATATGGCATTCAATGGTTTTCCATAGGCTTCACCCTCGGATATTTCTTTTATGTTATCGCTAATTCGATCTTGCTGGCAAAACACCTGCAGAATTTTGAAAAGAAAAAATTCATACTCAGCCTGACGAAAACAAGTATTGCTTCCGCACTGATGACAGTGGGAATTTTAATTATCAAACCACTTGTAAACGTGTTGCCAACTAAACTGGCTGACCTAAGCCTAATAACTACAGGAGCCATTGTGTTTTTCATCATTTCCTACCTGATGAAATGCGAAGAAATTAACAGCCTGAAATTCATTGCCAAAAGAATTATCAGTAAAAATTAATTATTCCATCATATTTCAGATCCTGATCAATCATTTCAACCTTGGAATTTTGAATTTCTAAAGCCTTCGCAATTTTTTCAATACCAACACCTCCGATTGCTGACATGGAATTTTTTCCTCCAAACAACTTTGGGGCATAATAAAACAAAACTCTATCAATCAAGTTTAAATCAGACAAATTTTCATCAAACAAATGTCCGTTTACACCACTGCCTCCCTCAACAAAAACATTTCGCACCTCAATCCCCGCCAAATATTTTAAAATCTTCTTAAGAGAAACAGCACTTTTCCCAAAAGTTTTAAAGCTGATTCCAGCCTCACTAAAACGTTTCCTGCTCTTAGCATTTGCCGCAGATGAACATGCCACCAAAACATTTCCATCCCTAAAAACCCTAAACCTGGTATCTAGAGCAAGCTTACTATCTATCACAACACGTAAGATATTTTTGCCTCTAAATTTACCGGCCGCCGCCAATTCCGGATTATCCGCTTCCACCGTACCGGCTCCCACAATTATTGCATCGCATTTTGATCTCTCCAGTTTTGCGTCCAATCTGCTTTTTTCCCCGGTAATCCACTTTGATTCACCGGCAATCGTTGCAATTTTACCATCCAGCGTCATTGCCGCTTTCAAAGTAACAAAAGGTAAACCGGTTTTCATATATTTGATGAAAGGCTGATTCAAAGACCTTATCTGAGTATTCATAAGAGAATTTGACCCTATCAACGAAACCTCAATCCCATGTTTTTTCAAATAGGCGATTCCTTTGCCATTAACCAATTTATTTGGATCCTTCATCCCAATTACCACACGCTTAAAACCCGCAGACACTAAAGCCTTCATGCAGGGGAGAGTCTTTCCACTATGAGCACATGGTTCCAGAGTGACATACAAAGTGGCATTTTGAAAAAGAGAAGGTTCCAAATCGACCGTAATTATCCCCGATTTAACCATCATATTTTTTATCGCTACAATCTCCGCATGATCTTCACCCGCCTTTTTATGAAAGCCCTCAGCCACAATATACCCACCCTTTACAATCACCGCCCCAACGCAAGGATTCGGAGCTGTAAAACCGATGCCCTGAGCAGCAAGCTCAACAGCCCGTTTCATGAATATTTGATCCATAGAAATAAATAAATTTTCCAAGCTCAAAAGATAACATAAACGAAATTCTAGGTCAAGCAAGCCACAAACTGCTAAACCATGTCCAAAATATGTCCCATTTTTTTCTTTTTTGTTCGCAAATAATCCAGATTTTTCTCATTTGGAGAAATTTCTATTGGTATTCGCTGGATCACATTTAATCCATAACCCTCCAACCCCACAATTTTAGTAGGATTATTTGTCAATAAACGAATATTTTTAACCCCCTGATCAACAAGAATTTGAGCACCAATGCCATAATGACGCAAGTCGGGAGCAAAACCCAATTTTGAATTGGCTTCAACTGTGTCATATCCTTCATTTTGCAGTTTATAAGCCTTAATTTTATTAACTAAGCCAATACCTCGACCCTCTTGCCGCATATATAGAAGCAAACCTTTGCCCTCCTTAGCAATTTTCTCCAAAGAAGCATCAAGTTGACTTCTACAATCGCATTTCAAAGACCTGAACACCTCACCGGTAATGCACTCACTCTGAACTCTAACCAAAACACTTTCAGCTTTAGACCAAGTACCTTTTGACAAAACAATATGCTCGGAATTATCAACAGTCGTCCGATAAATTTTCACATTAAATTCACCAAAATCCGTAGGCAAGCTTGTTTCCGCCACAATTTTAACCAATTTTTCCGATCTTCGACGATATTCTATAAGATCTTTAATTGTGACTATTTTTAAATCATGTTTTTTGGCAAATATAAGCAGTTCATCTCTGCGCATCATTTCACCATCTTCCCTGGCAATCTCACAAATAACCGCCGCAGGAGCAAAACCCGCAAATTTCACCAAGTCAATGGCAGCCTCAGTGTGGCCGGCTCTAACTAAAACACCACCGGATTTTGCCCTCAAAGGAAAAATATGCCCCGGCCTCAAAAAATCTTCCGAAGCCGAACCATAATCAGCTATCGCTTTAATGGTTTTAGATCTATCCGAAGCCGAAATACCAGTAGTAGTTCCGTTCTGTAAATCCACAGAAATAGTAAAATTACATTTATTTGCCTCCTTACTTTCACTAACCATCGGACTAAAATCCAAACGATCGGCAATATCAGCATCCACCGGAACACAAATTAATCCACGCCCCTCCTTAGCCATAAAATTAATCGCATGAGGTGTAACAGCTTCCGCGGCCATAATAAAATCACCCTCGTTTTCTCGTTCCTCATCATCAAGCACAATAATCATCTGTCCCTTCTTCAAAGCTTCAATTGCTGATTCTATAGTATTGAAATCACTCATAAACTTTAAAACGGAACCAGATTATGGCACTATCCAACGAATCCGTAAAGGATGAAATTAAATTGCGAACCTTGTAAAGGATTTCACCATCGCACTTTTCTCTTTCAAAAGTTGTTCAATGGCTATTTCCGGATTTTTTACGAATGGTTGCTTTACAAGAGCATTTTCCTCCCTGAATTTCTTTTCCTTACCAATCATTATTTTTTCAACAATCTCTGCCGGCTTACCCTCGTTTTTTAACTGTTCCGCCCAAATGGATTTTTCATGATCCACAACTGCCTGGGTAATTTGATCAGGATTGAGAACAGTCGGATTGGTAGCAGCAACATGCATGGCAATGTCACGCGCCAATTCCCTGTTTCCACCACTCAAAATTACCAAAACTCCAATTTTTTTATTTGAATGAACATATTCGCCGACAACATCTCCTTCCACCACAATCATATTGCCGATTTGAATTTTTTCCCCCAATTTCAAAGCTGCATCTTTTATTTCTGCCAAATCGCGATCTTCCACTTTTATTGAACCGGCCAAAAGTTTTTCCGCTAAAGCAGAACCGATGCTCAAAAAATCATCACCCCTGGCCACAAAATCCGTTTCACAATCAATTTCAACCATGGCTGTCTTTGAACCGGCTGATTTAACGAAAATTGCACCCTGTGAGGTAGAGCGATCAGCTCTGTCAGCCGCTTTCGCTTGACCTTTTTTGCGTAGCACATCTATAGCTAACTCAAAGTCACCCTTGGACTCCTCTAAGGCCGATTTACATGCAGTCATGGAAACACCGGTAGTTTCGCGTAACTTCTTAATCAATTCGATTGCAACAACCATAAAAAGAAAAGTTAAATATTAATTAAGTGAATCAATCGGCTTATCCAATTTTTTCCCGGTCAGCATTTTAAACACAAAATCTTCCGGTATACTGAGGGCAAAATGAGCCACTAAGGGTATTTCCGTAGTTTGCATCGAAAAAGCAAAAATTACACCGGCAATGTGTAAAGTCAGAACCACTCCCCAAAGCATTAAGCTCAAAGTCGGACTTATGAAGGCTACCAGAATTGTTAAAAACCATAAAAAAAATAGTACCAACCCCTGCCTCGCATGAAACAAACAAAATTTACTTTTGACCATCCTAATTGAAACTAAAACACAAGTCACGACATTGAGCACTGGAATATAACAACTAACAGCCCAACCTTTTTCCCCTTTTAAAGAAGCAAGCTTGGTTTCAATGTCTGCTATGGGATTTTGGTATGGAATATCAGGCATCATTCTTAGCTTTACCGGATTTTTTAAACACCTCTCTCACAACGTCTATAAAATAAGTCAAAGATTTAATGGCATCATCATTCCCGGGAATCGGATAATCCACCAAAGTTGGATCAGCATTGGTATCCACAACCCCCACGACCGGAATTTTCATTCTTCTGGCCTCCTTAACTACTATTTTATCACGCAAAGCATCTAATACAAAAACTACATCCGGCCTCGATGTCATATTTTGCACACCTCCCAGGGCAATCTGCAATTTATCAACTATTTTTTTGATTTTGGAAATTTCTTTTTTGGTGTATTTGGATAATTCGCCATTTGCCTCCTGACTCTTCAGATCCGCCAAATACCTGATTCTGGTTTTTAAAGTAGAAAAATTGGTAATTAAACCGGGAATCCACTTTGAAACTACATAAGGCATATTACAATCTTTAGCCAAGCCTTCAATCAATTTCAAAGATTGAGGCTTAGTACTAACTAAAAGCACAGTTTTACCTTCCGAAACAACCTTCGACAAAAAGGCCAAAGCCTTTTCGAGCATTTCACAAGTCTTTTCCAAATTAATGATATGGATCCCGTTGCGTTCACCATAAATATACCTCTTCATTCGAGGATTCCATTTCTGTGTACGATGTCCTATGTGCACTGCACAATCAAACATCTTTTTGATTTCTTCCTTTTGCATAATCCTTGGGGTTTACGCCCATCCTTCATTGATTTGTGGCATTACTCCGGTCGAAACGTCGGAGAGGATTTCACAAGCTGAAAGAGAGACTTGAAATATAAAAATAACAGGACTAATCTAATGAAAAGAAACCTTAATTGCAAGCCAAAATGACAAACAACAAGAAACTAATGGAAAGCAGACTGAAAATGGACGAAATTGACAAAAAAATAGCTAAATTATTAAGAATAAGGATGAAAATCCTGTCGGAAATCAAGAAAATCAAGCAGGAACATAAGATTTCAATTAAAGATCCAAAAAGAGAGAAAAACATTTTGGGACGTTTAGAAACAAATTACGAAAAGAATATATTCAAGAAAATATTGCAGGAATCAAGAAAGCTCCAAGCGGAGCGCCGTCGAGGCTTGCGAAAAACAGCAAATATATGATATAATTCTGGCGTTATAAAATAAAAAATGAACCTCAATTCCAATCAAAATCAAGTAACGAAAATCTCCATAACTATGCCAACAAATGCATATTTCATTTCCGGTATAAGAGATTTCACTTTACACATGATCAAAAATACTACGAATTTCACGGAGCAATGGGCTTTTCGCTTTCAATCCGTTGTTGATGAATTATGCAATAACGCTATTGAATACGGCTCTCAATCCGGAAGCGAAATAGGTATAACATTCATTTATTCAAAAGATGATTACCTCGAGATTACCGTTGAAGACACCGGCACCGGAAAAAACAAAATTAAAGCGGAAGATTTATATAAACTTTATCATTCACGAAGAAAAGTTGGCTACGTTTTCAGCGGTATTAGAGGCAGGGGACTGGTGAAAATAGTAGGAGAATGGAGTGACGAACTGAAATTCGCAGACAGACCTGAAGGTGGTATCATAGTAACGGTACGTAAATACCTCAAAAACGTCCGCCAACCAACCAATGGCTCACCAATAAGCAATACAGCAAATAACCTAGTTCTTAACTAATAAAAATGACAGACTCAAACATAGTCATCGAAGATACACCGTTAAACGGTAAGACCGTTAAAACCGTTCATGTTTCCGGACAACTTGATGAAAGCAATGTGGATGAAAAAATTCAGAATGTCTATAAAATTTTCGAGAGTACCCCAAAAGGAGTAAACCTGATCTTTGATCTGGAAAAATTAGATTACATGAACAGCAAATCAATCGGCTATTTAACTGATTTATATGGCAAAGTCACGGAAGGAGGCGGCACCGTAGCAATTTCCAAACCAAAACCAAACATTAAGGACATACTCCAAGTAGTTGGCTTAACCCAATTAATTAAAACCTTTGATAATTCAGAAGAAGCAAAAAAATACATCAGTGAGAGCGCAACATCCCCCACACCCCCCACTACTTCAGCCCAAGCCTAATAAAAAAGCGCTAATGAGCCAAAAATGTTTGATAACCCAAAAATTCTCCTAGGACTGGCAACGGTATTGGCAGCAATACCAATAGCAATCTGGCTCTGTTTAACGATTAAAGAAGAAAAAAGCAGCAGAAAAGTAATGATGCTGGTATTTGGCTTTGGCTGTCTTACAGCGCCCGCCTTACTTGGACTACAGGTCGCCTGGGCTGGTGGCACGCCACTTGTAGCAGTAATGATTCCGATTTTGGCAATCATGATAATAGCTACTCGATCAAGCAACAAAAGAGTAATATACTTTTTATTATTAGGCCTCAGCGTCGCTTCCCTATTTGTAAGCGAATTAATAATCATTCGGGAAATTAGATTACCGGAATTTGATCCGGTACGGGCAATAGAAAAAGGAGCCTCATCCGGCGCCATTGCCACCATCCTCACTTTAATATTGTTTGCCTCATTGGAGGAAAATATCAAGCTCTACGTTGTAAAAACAATCGATCGCAAAACCCTATTTGTTTCAAAAATCAATGATTCCATAAGATTTTGTATCGCCGCCGCATTGGGATTTTCTTTTGTGGAAAATATCTATTATTTATATAGTTGGTGGCCAATCATCAGCACCGGCGACTTAGGAAGAATGTATTTTTTCCGTTCAATATTCACTACGGCCGCCCATATGACTTACTCCGGAATTCTCGGCTATTACTATGGAATAGGAAAATTTTCAATCGTAATAAATCAACAAAACATAGCCGCGGGAAATTCTGACAAATTATCATTATTCATAGCAAAATTTTTCAATCTTCCACCCAGTGAAGGACTTCGCCAGAAAACTATCCTGAAAGGTCTGATAATAGCCATCAGCATGCATTTTACTATTAACTATCTATTACAACTACAGGAAGAAAAAAACATTCAAATCCTATTCCCTATAGTTATTCTCACTAACATAGGTATGTATCTATTTCTCCAGTATCTTTTAAAACGCAAAGCCGGCCATCTAATTCTACTTGTGGATCCGACAACCAAAAAAGCTTCAACTATAGCAAAAAAAGACGAAGAAGTTGTTGTTGAACTTCTTGCTATGTGGCTCAAAGACGCCAGATACGTTGATGTAATTCACATCTGTGAGCGATTACTGCAAAGAGATCCCGACAACAATGTGGTAAAACTTTTTAAAGCAAAAGCCATGGATCAAATGGATGAAAAGGATGTTTATAAAGAAATATTAGGCACAGTCATAAAAACTAAAAACGATCTCTCCGCTAATGATAAAAATATCATTACAAAGTATATATCACAAAAGCCAAAAGAAGAGCTACACCCGGCAACACAAAGTCCTCAAAAACCTGAGCCTGAAGAGAAAAAAACAAATGGAATGGAAAAATATACCAGCGGTGATACTTTCAAATTATAAAAGAATGAAGTAAAATTAGGATAACCAAATTCCTATGAGCTTTAGAAAAGCAAAAATTGCCCTTGTTTTCGATTGGATGACAAACAATGGCGGAGCCGAAAAGGTAAATCTCGCGCTTCACAAAATGTTTCCAAACGCACCAATTTTTACCTCAATATTTAATCCGGAAGTTGTTCACGGCTTCGAAAAGGCCGCGATCACGACTTCCTTCATTCAAAATCTGCCGTTTGCAAAAACAAGACACCAACTCTATCTGAAGCTAATGCCATATGCTTATGAACTATTCGATTTAAGCAGCTATGACATTGTAATTTCCAGCTCGCATTCCTGCTCCAAGGGCATCATAACCAAACCTGAGACAATGCATGTCTGCTATTGTCATACACCAATGAGATACGCCTGGGATAATTGGCATAGTTACATTAGAGAATACAAAATGAATTTATTATTCAAGCATCTAGCCAAAAAAGATCTTCACGCAATAAGGATGTGGGATCGGCTATCCGCCGACCGCGTCGATCATTTCATCGCCAACTCTGAAATCACTAAAAAAAGGATTCAAAAATATTACCGCAGAGAATCCGAAATAATTCATCCAATGATTGATCATAAAAAATTCTACATTTCCAAGGAAACCAAAGGATATTTTCTGGCCGTAGGAAGGCTAATACCTTATAAGAAATTTGATTTAATTATTGAAACCTTTAATCAAATAGGACTGCCCCTGAAAATTGTTGGAGAAGGAATTTCGGCTCGGGAATTAAGAAGTAAAGCCAATGCCAATATTGAATTTTTAGGAAATCTAGATGACAGAAGTCTTCAAAAAATTTACAGCGAGTGTGAAGCTCTAATTTTCCCTCAAATTGAAGACTTTGGCATTACTCCAATAGAAGCCATGGCCTCGGGACGACCTGTAATTGCCTTTAATCAAGGAGGCTCCCAAGACACAATTATCGAAGGTGAAAACGGAATTTTTTTTAAACAACAAACAGCGATGCACCTTAGAGAAGCCATCGAAAACTATCAAAAAAACAAGCAGCAATTCAAACCCGAAACTATCCGTCAACACGCTTCACGATTTGATCATAAAATATTTGAAAGCAAACTCCTCAACTTTTTGGAAGCCAAATGGGAAAACTGGCAAAATTCATCCGGTGACTAGTGCAATTATAATATTCACAAAAGCCCAAGCTACCAAAGTCATCACCATACCAATAAGACCATATTGAATGGCCTTTTTACCCTGATCCTTCTCATTGGAAACACCGGCAAAAAGATACAAATATCCACCATAAACTATTCCGCCGACTGCTACTAAACCTGAAAGACCTATAATGAATTGTAAAATGTAGCGTATATAATAGGGTATCATCCATAACTTGATAGTTCCCGTTTTAATACCACAACCAAGAACATCATTTTCGGTTATATCATCAAATTTTGGAGTAACCCCTGTATTACAAGTTGAATTCTTTGATGCGTCCTTCTTGAAAATCATTTTCACCGCCAAACATGAATTTTTAGAGACCTTATTCATTATATCCATGCACTTTCTCACACTCTTAGCAGTTGCCGGCAAAACAGTACCACCATCAAAATCACCTTCTGCAGCAAAAGTCGTACCGCTTAACTGCAAAACGGCAAAAATCAAAGTAAAAAGAAAAGCTATCAATATTTTGGAAGAATTCATTATCAAAAGAATATCACACTTGCTCTTTTCAATTCAACAGTTACTATGTACAGGCTAATTTCAAAATACATGAGCCCAAAATCAATCGCCACCATAGCAATAATAGGACGACCAAATGTCGGGAAATCCAGCCTTTTCAATAGGCTCATTGGTAAAAAATACGCCGTAACTTCAGATATACCCGGAACAACCAGAGATAGACTTTTTCACCACTATGACTGCCAAGGCTACAGCACTATTTTGGTAGACACCGGCGGCCTTGAATACGACAAGAAAGAAAATATAGAAGCTGATGTCCAACTTCAAGCCAAGTTGGCCTTAAACGAAGCCGATATAGTCATGTTTGTCATCGACAATATGGAAGAATTAACCAAAAATGACTTCCTTGCAGCAGACATATTGAGAAAATCTAAAAAGGAAATAATTTTAGTCGCCAATAAGTGCGAAAATCTTGATAGAAAAGAGGAAACATATCAGTACTATGAACTAGGATTCGATAATCCGATTCTCGTATCGGCAATTCACAATAAAGGGATTGTGAGTCTCAATGAAGCAATTCTTAAAAAACTCAAAAAATTAAAAATATCGCAAAAAAAAATCAAAAACAGCCCTGCCATATGCAATATCTGCATCATTGGAAAGCCAAATGCCGGCAAATCATCCTTGGTTAATGCCTTTTTTGGTGCGGAAAAGGTGATTGTTTCAGATATTCCCGGCACTACCAGAGACACCATTGACACTGAAATTAGTTATGAGGAGAAAAAATTCAATTTGATAGATACGGCCGGACTGAGAAGATCGGGTAAAATAGCACAGGGAATTGAAAAATACAGCAGCATGAGAGGCATCGCCGCCATTGAAAGATCAGACGTAGTAGTTTTACTAATAGACGGCACCAATGGTGTAAGTAAGCAAGATTGCCACATTGCAGAATATGCCTTGGATGCTCAAAAGGGACTTTTGATAGTAATAAACAAAATAGACCTATTTGATAAGACAGAAGAAACAAAAGGAGAATTGGTCTGGAATTTAAAACATAAATTCGCCTTTGTTCCCTGGGCTCCCGTCATTTTCATTTCTACAAAAAACAAGAAAAACATTCACGAGATATTAAACTTGTCAGAAAAAATAATGGAAGAAAGACGGAAGCGTATCCCCACGCCGGAATTAAACAAGTTTCTTCATAAAATTATGATGAGGCACAAACCCGCGAGCACCCACATAAGAAAGCCAAAGTTCATGTATGGCAGTCAAGTAGACACTAATCCCCCCAAATTTCTATTATTTTTCAAAAACTCCGCCAATCTCCACTTTTCCTATCCCCGTTATATCGAAAATGAGATTCGCAAAGAATATGGCTTCAATGGAACCTCCATTAATTTAAGCTTCAAGAATCAAGCCTCGAAATTTGCTTAAATTTCTCCAGTGATATTTTAGATTTTGCATATTTATTTTGCCATAAGCCCCTATACAGTCGCCTACGATCATTTTCGTGAAATTTCAGAATATGCTGATCAATAATTACATTTGAAGCATCGGATAATTTCAACGCCTTATTTTTTGCTCTCTTAATCTGCCAATTTTGCAATTTTCCTTCAATAAATGCACCGAACCTATCACTAAGAATTTTCTCCAGAAATTTTTTAAATTTACCAGCATCATTCATCAAAAAGCGTCTCGCATCGGAGATCTCAACAGATTCATCCAGATCATCATTAACCCATGAATTAGCAATGAAAAAATCCTTACTAACGCCATCATCAATAACCGGAACTATAGTTTTAATCCAAAGCTTCAGATAAATATCATTTTCAATTGCAATCTGAGACAAATCCAGAAAACTATCATCCACAAAAAAACTTAAACAAAATCTGCCGGCAATTTTTCCACCATGAAGCCTAACGCCTAACAAATGCAGCACAGCTGAAACCAAGACACGCACCGAAAAAAGATGGCCTTTTCTCGCCACAATAAATAAATCAATATCACTCCGCGGCCCGACATTGGAGAAAGCCAGGTTATTACAAACAGCCACCATACGCAGAAACGGTATCCATTGCAAAAAGCGCACACACCTTTTCACCTTACTCCACATTTGTTTTTCTAAATCCTCCATAGTTTAGGTATAATCAAAATATATGATGACAGAAAAGACAAAATTACAAAAGATTTTAGGAAATCTACCTAAATCCCCGGGAATTTATAAAATGATCGACAAAGAGGGGAGAGTAATATATTTAGGTAAAGCCAAAGATCTAAGCAAGCGAGTAAAACAATACTTTCAAAAGGATTATCAGCACTCCACGCGCACAAGAAAATTGATGGAAAACGTGGAAGACATTGAAACCATTGCTGTCGATAGTGACCTCGAAGCCACAATTCTTGAACACAATTTAATCAAGCAACTTCAGCCAAAATATAACGTCATCATGAAAGATGACAAAAATTACGTATACATAAAAATAACCAGGGAAGATTTTCCCAGAATCCAGCTTGTTCGCAAAATAGAAAAAGACAATGCCAAATACATCGGACCAAAAACCGCTGCCCACAAAGTCAAAGAAACACTGAAGATGCTGAAGAAACTCTTTCCCTTTAGACATTGCAATCTGGACATCA
The DNA here is from genome assembly GCA_964480115.1 of uncultured Candidatus Peribacteria bacterium. GTDB lineage: Bacteria > Patescibacteriota > Gracilibacteria > UBA1369 > LOWO2-01-FULL-3 > JACRIB01. The sequence goes on along the minus strand of CAYZOB010000061.1, from coordinate 4,825 downwards.
AACAGCTCCACGCCAACACCGTAGAAGTCACCCATAAAACCATTAAATATCCTTGCTTGGATTACTACATTAAGCGCTGCATAGCCCCATGTATAGCCAAATGCAGCATTACTGAATATCAGGAAATAATCAAAAACGTTGAGGACTTTCTTGACGGCAAAAGTGAACAAATTGTCGCGGATTTAAAGAAAAAAATGCAGGATTTTGCCAATAAAAAGGAATTCGAAAAAGCTGTAAAAATAAGAGATAAAATAAAAAAAATCGCGGACATTCTGGAAACTCAAAAAGTTCAGGACCAGAGTCAAACCAACAAAGACATTATCAACTATTGCATCACACAGCATAAAGCCTATTTTAATCTCTTCCAAATAAGAGACGGTAAACTGATCGGTCAGGAAAATTTCATTCTCAGCGCCAGCGAAATTCAGGATGAACATGACAACGAAGTATTAAGCGCATTTCTCAAGCAATACTACCGGCTAGCCACCGACATTCCACATGAAATATACCTGCCTCATGAACCACTGGAGCTGGAAGAAATCGAAAGTTTAATCAATCAAGAAAGTCAAAAGAAAATCACCATTATCGTTCCAAAAATAGGCATAAAAAACAAATTACTGGAAATGTCCCTCAACAACGCCAGAATTTTTGCTGACCGCAATAAGCCAATTTGGAAAGAAGAAAGCCAAAATAATGAAAAAGCGTTGAAAGATCTGCAAACACTCTTGAAAATCGAAAAACCGCTTAAGAGAGTCGAATGCTACGACATCTCTCATCTAAGCGGAACAAATACTGTCGGATCCATGATAGTCTTCGAAAATGGCGCACCAAAGAATAAACTATACCGTAAATTTAAATTAAAAACCGTAGATAATAAACCAGACGACTATAAATCCATGGAAGAAGTTCTATACAGACGTTTTTCCAAAATCGTCCTGCAAACTGCCCAAAAAGATTACAAATTTCGAAAAGCCACCAAAAAGGACGACAATTTTATTCAAAACGAAAGTAAAAAAGCCGGAATTAATAAACTCAATGACACCTACAAAGCATTTTACGTCATAGAAAAAGATAAAGTAATAAAAGGTTTTGTCGGTCTGGACCAAAAGTCAGAAAAAGTAATCAAAATAAAAGCTCTTTGGATTAATCCGGAAGAAAGAGGCAAAAAATTGGGATATAAATTACTAAAAAATATTGTTCATAAAGCTAAAACAAAAAGAGTATATCTTATTTGCAAAAAGGAATTATTGGATTATTACCTGATAGCTGGTTTTGAATTGATTAATGAAACACCTGCAGAGTTAAGAGACGAATATCGGGAAGCCGGCGAAGTGTTTAACTGCGCAGTATATTGCCTGGTCTATGACAAAAATAAACACAAGGAAGACGAATCATTCAAACAAATTCCAGATCTGGTAATTATCGATGGTGGAAAAGGACAATTATCTTCCGCCACAAAAATTTTCACCCAATTGGAACTGAAAATTCCCTACATTTCCCTGGCCAAGCAATTGGAGGAGATCTTTCACCCCGCACTGCCTCATTCGATTATTCTCCCAAAAAGCAATGAAGCACTGAAACTCCTGCAAAGAGCCCGCGACGAAGCACATCGCTTTGCCATTAGCTACAATAGGGATTTGCGCAGCTCAATGATCAAAAAGGAAGGATCTCGGATTCTTTCAAAATATCCTTAAGCCACTCCTCAATCGGCAAAGTTTTTTCATATTCACACACATCGAAAATATTTGCCTTAATTTCCGGATGATCCGGCATAAACATGCCACAAGTATCCTTGCACGGCAGCTTGGAAATTTCAAAAGTACCGATTTTCTCAGCAATTTTCACGATATCTTCTTTATCAAAACCAATCAAAGGCTGGTAAAGGGGGATAGTGGAAGCCTGATGAATCGCAAAAATATTCTCCGGAGTCTGCGAAGCCACCTGCCCTAAATTATCACCCGTAACAACACCTTTGGCACCTTCACTTTTAGCAATCAATTCAGCAATCCGCAACATCAGGCGCCTATATAAAACAGTACGAATTTTAGCCGGTATATCCAAATTCACGGCAATTTTCTTCTGAAATTGTCCAAATGGCACAAGATAAAGTTTAGTGTCAAACTGATAAGCGGAAAGAATTTTAACCAACTCTTTAACCTGCTCCACTTCAGCTTTATCGGTAAATGGATATCCATGAAAATGAATATAGATCACCCTCACACCCCGCTTCATCATCATATAAGAAGCCACCGGCGAATCAATTCCGGCAGAAATCATCGACACTAATTTTCCCTGACTGTTGGGAGAAAGCCCGCCGGGACCGGCATATTTTTTAAAGGAAAAATATCCATGATTATTAAAGAATTCGACATCCACTACAAATTCAGGATTTTGCATTTTCACTTTGATATCAATGCCATCTCGCAGCAAACAAGCCCCAATCTGTCGCTCCGCCCCAATTGAACTACACGGCAAAGGCATCGAACGCTTTACCGTAACTCTAAAAGTGCGTGGTTTCACATCCGGATCTCGGACATAAGCGGGTAAATTCAACAAAATCTGCGCCCCCAACTCCTCAATCTCAGTTCCGCCCTCATAAACAAATTTAAAATTTTTAATCCCAAAAATTTTGTACAAAACTCTAGCATAATCTTCCTGTTGCACATCCGTAAAACTCTGCGGCAAAGCAATCAAAAACCGGCTCAGAGAATGTTTGATCGAAAAATTACTATTAAATCTTTGCTCCAGCATCACCCGTAAACGCTTACGCAACTTCCCCAGGAAATATTCAATATTTGCCTTCTTCAAACCAATCTCTCCATAATGTATGATTATAAAACGCTTCATGACCACGCTATCATACAGGAACAGATCATTTTTACAAAAACCCTGCATAGTTGGCAGCGCTGCCGGTTGCGATTATTGAGTGGTCATTGGTTATTAATTGAATACTGCCGTTCCATTAGTGGAATCAAGATCGGTAACAATCAATTGACCGTTGCGATTTTCCAGCCTTACGTGATTACCTGATACATTGCCAGGAAGATACGGCATCGCTTTCTGTCCAATAATGATTGATTGGCCATTACTAAGCATATGATGTGGATAACCATCTTGCGGTTTAATGTATATATTACCATCTTGGCCTACACATTGAATATTAAATGGCTTTTTCAATACTAATTTAAGGGTTAATGTTCTATAACTTTGTAAATCATAGGAAAATTCCTGGTTTGCAGTAAGCTTTTGATTGAAAAGGCTATTCAAAGCCTGCCTCGGAGTCACAGGCCGGAGGGATGGAGCATTTGGGATTTTACCGGGATTCAAACGAGCTGCTTCAAAACTTTTAAAATATTTGAAGAATTCCCTGTATGTTATGGTGTGGGTTTGACCCTTGGTATCATGTGGATTGGAAATTGTGATTGTTTCTCGCTCATTATTAACCGCCACAATTGAATAACCATGTGCGAGCATAAATCTTCCTTCTTGGTCCATTGTACTTCTACCTCCAAACTGTTTATACGCCTTAAAATAATCTTTTCTTGGAGTAGAAGCTGTAAGAATGTATTGACCGGGATTGCTTGCCACCGTCTTTAGTAAATTTCGAATCATTTGAGTATTAAAATTTTCTTGTCCATTAGTAGATAATGGGAATGCCTGCAAATCAAAAATCTCATCATGTTTCTGGATAATATCTTTAAGTATTAACTGTACCGGAGTTCCAGAATAACCTCCCTCATCAGCGTACATCATTGTGTTTTTTCCACCTCCCGGTCCTCTAGCCGCATTTTTAAGATTTTCTCTTTTTTCAAGTTTGTGATAAGCCCTGATCAGAAGCATATCACCAATTTGCCCGGCGTTCAGGGTTTCTTTAAATTCCCAGCGGTTTTAAGCAGAATTATAAACTTCTTGAACTCTTAATTCCTCCGGTTTTACAGTCACAACCTCGTAACCAGGAAAGGTGACTGACCAGCTACCATCTCCATTTTTTCTAATCATGGAAGCAAAAAGATATGGAGCAATAGGATGATTCTTAATTGCATGTAAAGCTGCCAAAAAATAACAATTCCCGGTATTACCCTGTTCGAAATGGGATCCCTCAATGCCCTTTGGAAAAAGCTCTCTGAGCATTTGCCTGGATGATTCACTAATGTCATTGAGCTGATCTATTTCCAACTGCTCATCCAACAATGAAGGATTGAGCCTGGACAGCTCTTTCAACGAAAATTTTCTGACCACCATCTGTTCACCAGGAAGAGTTCTCACAACAAGTACCGTACCATCTTCATTGATTTGACTCACTGACCAATTTTCCGTACGCCCTGGTTCAACTTCAACTAAAACTCTTTGTCCAAGTTTCAAATTTTTACCAACTTTTTCAGATTTATAATGGGATAAATAGGTAAATAAACCGCTCATCGTACCAACTCCCGCAATCACAAGCAGCCCCAATATTGTAGTAAAATCATTTGAAGTAGCAACTCTTTCATCAATTTTATTGGCAATAAACTTTAGCAGATTTCCGTTTTTCACATCCATAATATTTTTAAATATTCTGTCCAGCTTCTGAATTCCACTAATCAAACCGGATTTTGTCCCGGACCAAATGTCCGTAACGACCTCCATAGTGGCCACGCGCAAACCCCTATCCCTGATTTTATCAACTAATTTTGTCACCGCTAATTCCACCCTCCCCACCTCCAACCTCATCCCATCCTTCTCCACCGTAAGCTCGCCATCTGTTTCCAGCTTGGCAATGAGCTCCGCATTCAACCCTCTCTGCTTCAAAAAAGCTTTCATCTCCGCCATATCTATATTCTCCTTT
>CAYZOB010000060.1:0-36034 GCA_964480115.1 uncultured Candidatus Peribacteria bacterium | reverse complement strand
TTTGTATTGCCAGCTTTCATCTGATCCACGCATTGCTTTTCTACATATAAGTCCATACCCTAAAAAGTGTTAAAAAGGGTCTTGTTATCCCACACACAGGCCACAAAGTCAATATCCACCGCACAACAAGGTTGACAAGTTGACGAAAAGCGTTTACCTTATGTCCCACGCCTTAATAAATTATGCTACTCAAAAATGCCAAAAGACGAAGTAGAAATACCGGCAGAAACAGCCTTCGACCGCTTATCGGAAAGAATAGCGGCAGATCCGGGCCAAAACAATTTTCGCTGTCTGGTAGAAGACGCCAGTGGCGTAATTGAAGAAAAGTCCATTCTAGAGGCAATCTTTCGTGAACGTGAGGCAAGAGAAATTACGGACAACGAAGCTAATAGCCTCTTAACCCTCTTGATATATACGGCCAAACCTGCCAAACAAAAGTTTGGCATATTAGAAATTTTAAAACTAAGCTCCCTCGTCGACATAGACGGAAAAAAACTGGTCAGCCCCAAAGAATTAGAATTATTAGCCTGCTCGTTGCTCGACACCGCCGACCTCACCATTTACGAAAGAGAGCTCGCCTCTATTGGCATCTATTCTCAAGCCCTGCAACCTTCAAGACGATGGCTCCCTGCAACAATACCGCCTCCACCGGAAAAACCTGAACAAGAACCGGTAGACACTTACGACCAACTGTTGAGAGCAATCGATAACTCTGCTGAAAATAACTTCTATTGTTCAATAGATATCGAAGGCCATTCAAAAGAAAAGCCTATCATGGAAGCAATTTTTCGCGAGTATCATGCCGGCAAAATTAATACGGGAGATGCCTTTTGGCTTGCTGGGAAATTGATAGAAGCAATAAACCTTTCCGGTAATGAAATGGCGGTTCTTGAGTTAACAAACCTTGAAAACGCTGTTGATGCTAGAGGCCAACCCGTAATCAACGACACGGATCTAGGCGTCGTGTACTCATTGGCCTATAAAAACATCGAGGAATACTCCGCGGGCAAAGAAGTTATTGAAAGAATTAAAGCGTATGAGGGCGCATTGAAAAAATTGAATGTAGTTCTGCTTAAATTAACAGCTATAAAAGCAGCCTTGAAAGAAGCTGGAGCCGGCGGCGATAACAGCGCGGCTGAAGCAGCCGCGCTGTCCATAATAGCCAAGGGTTCTTCCGCAAGCGAACCGCTTGATGCTGTTACTACGCCCGAACCGGAAGTAGCAGGAACGTTTTGGAATTTGGGAGACGCAATCGCAATGGATGACAGAAATGAATTTTCTTGTTCTATAATTTTCACGAATGAGTTAAAAACTACTGACTACGATGCAGAAATTGGAAAACGGGCTGAAGCACAACTCATAGCTAAAAAATTAGCTGAAATTCGTAGAAAGACTAGAAATGTGATATTTATATACGCTGCCACCGCACTCGCTTTAGGCTTAGCGTTACACCCAAACGAACTCTCTGACGAACCTACCAATAAAAGAGCTAAAGATCCGGTATCCACGACTGAACCCCCGACACTCATAATAGAACCAGACGAGCCACCGGAAACAAACTCGATACCATCAACGGGGTGGGAACCTCCGGCAAGATCGGATCAGAAGCCCTTTCTAGCCCCGCTCGACACCCCAGAAGTTATCAACGCCAAAAACGGCACATTACCGATAAGTACCACAACAACTGACAACTCCAGCCGGCTCAACAAAAAAGCCACAATCCGGGTATGGGAAAACGCCGGTTATAAAGTAACAACCGACATCGACGAAAACGGTGATGAATTTTTTACCCTAACCGACCAAAAAGGTACCCACTTCATTGTAATTCCGGAAAGCTTTTCTCCCGGACAATTAACTATCGAAGTTAACAGGCTGATTGAGTAAATCGGTCATTGCCAAATATTTTCTGGTGGAGATGCCGGGAGTCGAACCCGGGTCCAGAGATGCGGAGAACTTGCGTCTACAATCTTATTCCATCTTGGATTTTCGTCACCGGAAATAAAAGACGAACAAAAAACTTCCAGTGCTTAGCCTCTAAATTTTAATCCTTCAAGTCGAGACGGCTCTTGAAAGCTTAACCTGCTTAATTACGCCCATGACACTCAGCAGGTGTCGGAATCATGAACGTGGCCCGATTGAATCAGGCCTCGATTGTACTAAGCAGCGTAAGCGAAAGCAGGTTGAAACCTGAATTCTCTTGCGGCAAGCTTAGCGGCAATCTTATCAACAAAAGCTGTTGCACTTATATTTACACCGACGGATATAAGGGGAGACGGTGTAATCCCCTGATTGCGACAAATAAACCTAACATTCTGTCGAATACCAATACATCCCCACGTTGTCAACAGGGCGGCTTTAGACGCCCAGACCTCATTACTGCCAGACACCAAGTATAGCACATTCAAATTAACCAGCCTATCCCTATCGTCTTTATAGATATGAGGCATATACCGCATTCAAAAGAACACTAAAAACAAAACAGGCCAAGAAAAAAAGCCTCCAATAGTTTTTATAAACAACTTTATGGAAAAATCCGTATAGACCGTCCAGCAATGCAAAAAATATATAATAGCGAAAAAGCCTGACTACGACTCCAAAAAAAACAAACTGCACAAAGGGTAGTCCGGCTCCAACAGCTTCCATCACAAAAACCTTATAAGGAACACCGGAAAAAGGCTGGAAAGATAGCCCCCAAATGCCCAACTGTTGATACCAAACAACCACCTGATCAATCATACTTTGAGTTAAAAAAGGCAAGTTTTCATGATTAAAACTGAAAGACTTCACGACAAAAAATCCAACCGCCGTTCCAAACATCGTCCCTAAAAAATCATAAATCAACAATCTCTTTTTATTAGGAATCCTTAAAAAGATTATCAAAAAAAGCAGGAACTCCGGTATGACATACCACACCACTGCCTCTGCGGCCGCCCAGCTAAAAATCAGAAAATCCGCCTGCCTGCTTTTCAAAAACTCTTCCAGCGCCTGACTGGAAAAAGCCTGTTTAAAACTTTTTTTCTCGGCCAAAACACAAAACCTCCAATAAAAAGGCGCGCAAAGCCCCAATATGCCAATTTGAACCTGTAAATAAGTGGAAAAAAACATTTAAAAACCTATTTTTCCTCCTCCGGCAATATACAATATTACAAGGCTCCCAAAGCTCATCCAAAAAGTCGCTATTCCCAGACCTATAGAGGCAAAAATTACAAAAATAACTCCCGGTAGAGACGCGTTTTTGGCAAATTTCAAAACAATAAGAAAAGCATCAAATCCGGCCACCACAGAAAAAAGCAAAACAAAATTAAGCAATATCCTAAGGCCCATAACTATATAAATAATCGTTCCTATGGTCGGAAAAAATGCGCCAATTGCCAATATTAAATATATCACCAAAAGAACCATGTGAAACTTATTCGTTTTATATCCATCTGGTGGCGACTGCTGGGGTTTTAATTCATCCATAAATTATTATCGGGCTTTTTTTAAATAAACATTCGAAAGCAAAAGCATCACAAAACAGAAACACAAAAAGGCAAAAGAGAGTATAGCCATCTTCGGAGTAGAGGCGGACATAAAGACGATGGCGGAAAACACCGAAACCCCATAGGTAACTCTAAAAGCGCTCTTCATGCTCGCGAGCTTGACTGTCTCTGCCGCCAGCTTAGCCATCTCAAAATCGGCTGGCAACCAAACAAAAGCAAAAATTGCCATCCAGAAAAAAGAAATTAACGGCTGGGTATTCAGCAGCAACACTCCATCTACAAGTTTAGGCTCCGGCAAAAAATATCTCCACCTAACCCAAATGAAAACAAGGCCAAAAATAATCCCACTCACGTTAACGATTAGTCTTTGCTTTTTACTTCCCGCAAAAACATTTAACATCAATACGCTGGCTGCCACCAAAAAAACATTTCCCAGCAAAATCGCGCTTGGAAGACGGTCTTGAAAAAACTGAACCGCCATCCCCCAGGTCGCAAACATAAGACCCGTCATAAAATAAGCAGCCGCAAAACAATTTCGCTTCAAAGTGTCGTTTTTTAACCTCCACCAGTAAAAACTAAGCGCATAGATAACGAACAAAACTCCTGCTATAGTGAATCCGAAAAAAGCCAAATTCATCATGACCGGAGTATCCTCGAATTAAAATATTTTGTCAAAATTTATGCAGCTATACTGGATATTGTTTTCTTATCTCTCAGGAAGTATCCCTACGGGAAAAATCATTGGAAACGCGATTTATAAAAAAGATATTCAGAAACACGGCAGTGGCAACATTGGATTTGCCAATGCCTGGAGAGTCCTCGGAAAAAAAGCGGCACTATCTGTTTTGGCCGTAGATATGGTTAAAGGCTGGCTTCCTGTGTTTTTATTCTATCGCCACACCGCTCCACTCTCACTCATGGGCTTCGCCATTATAATTGCCCCTGTCGCCGGCCACATTTTTCCGGTATGGCTTAAGTTTAAAGGGGGCAAAGGCGTTGCCACAGCCCTGGGAACCGCCATTGCCCTGAATCCAATTTTGGGAATAATTTCTTGTGCAACCTGGCTCATCTCCATTTATCTCTCTAGAAAAACCTGGCTTTCATCCGCAATTTCCATCTCTACTATTCCGACCCTTTTCCTTTTCAGGGGCGAAAAGGAGTTTGCCGTAGTCTACGGCATTGTCGGAGTAATAATAGCCTTCAAACACTATACAGGCACAAAAACAACATGAACCTTTACTTAAAACTTGGCATGTTTTTTGCCACCCTAATCACAATTGGCTGGGTTGCGACACTGTCCCTGTTCAACTTCAGCCTAATAAAATTTAAAAAGTCCGAACTTTACATCAAGGTTTTAATGTGGATACCCTTTGCACTTATATTTATTTTAATATATGCCGCGCCTGACACCATCCAGCTCTTAAGCTTGTGCATTTTAACAGGTGCTATATTTCTGGAATGGCTTAGAATAGCCGGAACCAAAAAGTTTAATTACCTGTCGAGTTTTTTTATGCTTTTTTCCGTTATTGGCATGCTGCATATTGCGGCAATCAAAAGCACTATGCTTGGCAATCAGTTGTGGCTCTCTTTAGCTGTCGGCACGGTACTTTCCGATGTCTTTGCCTTCTTTTTTGGAAAAATTATTGGCAAGCATAAGCTGCCGGAATTTATAAATTCAAAAAAAAGCTGGGAAGGAGCCTTTGGACAAATAGTTGGCGCCGTCCTGGGGGTCGTCCTGGTAAAATTTTTATTTTTCAGGGAAATACCTTTTATTGTCGCCATTCCAATAGGCCTGGGCAGCCTTGCCGGAGATCTGCTGAACAGTAGAGTAAAAAGGCTTTTTGGCATAAAAAATTGGAGTTCAAGCCTGCCCGGACACGGTGGGCTCATCGATAGACTCTCCAGCATGGGAGGAAGCGCGCTATTTTTATATTATTTTTTAGCGCTTGCGTTATTTTAGTTCCCGCGCCCCATGCTTTGCCTTCTCCGCCAGCCTGTCTACGCATTTTATCAGCTCCGGAAACCAGGCATAGCCCAATTCTTTCAAGTTTATCCTCATCCTGTTGCCGATAATCTGCCATTTTGAATTGTGTTCCAAAAGATTAATTATGTTCGCCGGCTTCACTCTCCCCGACATCTGCAAAACTATTTCCTTATCTTCACTCATTGGCACCGACTCGGCCTTCACACCGAGTAATCCGGCCTTTTTCGCCACAATTTTCAACTGAATAATCATGAATAAATTATCCACCTCTTTCGGAATTCTGCCATAGTCCTCCATTAAATCTTTACGGATTTCATCCAGGTAATCCATGGTGTCGGCCGAAGAAAGTTTTTGATAAGTATTAATTTTATCCTTCGATGCCGGAATATAAGAGTCGGGAATATAAGCCGGTACCGGCAATTCCACAGAAACGTCAGAAATCTCCTCTTCGCCCTCCATTACACGACCGGCCTTCAGATCCTCCACGGCCTTATTCAGCATTCTCATAAAATGCGCCACGCCCACAACATTTATCACCCCATGCTGATTAGCACCTAAAATATCTCCCGCTCCACGAATTTCCAAATCCTTCATCGCAATTTGGAAACCGCTACCCAGATCACTGGCCTCTACGATGGCCCTCAGCCTCTTCTTCGCGTCAAGCTTCAGTCTTTGTCCATGATACAAGAAATAAGCGTAAGCCTGCCTCTTGCCGCGCCCCACGCGCCCTCTTAATTGATACAATTGTGACAACCCGAACTTCTCCGCGTTATTCACAATCAGGGTATTGGCGTTCGACAAATCAATTCCGTTCTCGATAATGGTAGAGCTGACAAGCACGTCGAATTTATGCTCGGTAAAAGCCATAATTCTATCCTCCAGATCGCCACTGCCCAGCTTTCCGTGAGCCACTCCAACCCTCGCCTCGGGAACCAGAGCCCTGATCCCCTCTGCAAAACCATCTATTGTTTGCACGCGATTATGTAAAAAATAAATCTGTCCGCCACGCTCCACTTCGCGCATAATAGCTTCACGCACCAGGCTCGGCGAATACTTCCTAACCTCGGTAATTATCGGCAACCTGCCATATGGCGGCGTAGTAATAGTCGTAATATCCCTCAGTTTATTAAGACAAATATTTAACGTTCTTGGAATTGGCGTCGCCGTCAAAGTGAGTACGTCGACCTCTTTTCTCATTTCCTTGAGTTTCTCTTTCTGCTTCACCCCAAACCTTTGCTCCTCGTCGATAACCACCAATCCTAAATTTTTAAATTTAATGTCCGACTGAATCAACCTGTGGGTTCCAATAATTATATCGACCTCTCCTTTGCCCAATTTCTCGACAATTTTCTTCTGTTCGCTCTGTGACTTGAAACGACTGAGCATGTCCACCCGCACATTAAATTCCTCCATCCTTTTTTTGAAAGATTTGTAATGCTGATCGGCTAAAATCGTGATTGGTGAAATCAGCGCCACCTGTTTTCCGCTCTGCACCGCCTTAAATGCCGCCCTCATCGCCACCTCGGTTTTACCAAAACCCACGTCTCCGCAAACCAGCCTATCCATCGGCTCACCACTTTCCATGTCGGCTTTTACATCAATAATCGCTTTTATTTGGCCGGGAGTTTCCTCGTAGGGAAAAGTCTTCTCGAACGTTTCCTGCAGATCGTTATCTTTTTTGAAGGCAAAGCCCTTTGCAGCCCTTCTTTCCGCGTATAATTTCAGCAGCTCCTTGGCTATTATTTGCGTCTCTTTTTTTACCTTGCTGGTGAGTGTATTCCATTCCGCGCTACCCAGCCTGGTTAGTTTCGGCATCAGGTCCTCCGAACCGATATATTTATTCACTTTGTCCGCCTGATCTATCGGCACAAAAAGTTTATCGTTTTCCGCATATCCAAGCTTTAAATACTCCTTGGTAATTCCATCAACGGTCTTCTTGTCGAGCCCCATAAATTTTGCTATTCCGTGATCGGCGTGAACGACATAGTCTCCAAATTTCAAGCTGGTTAGAAAGTCGTCGAAGATGTTTTTGTCAGCATACCTCTTTTTTTCTTCTCTAAAAAAGGATACGTCCACGTCCGTAAGTAGATTTATTTTTTGCGCCGGAGCTTGAAACGATTGCGGGAAGACATCTTCTTTTTCTACCTTGATAACAAAAACCGAAGACTTGCCAAAACTCTCTGTGTTTAAGCTTTGCACAAACGGAATCTGTTGATCTTTAAAAAGACCCTCGATTTGTTCGATATTTTTAGTGAAAAACAGCGTTTTCCATCCGGCACTTATTTTATCCCTAATGTCATTCGCAAAGTCATAAGCGGTGCGATATTTTAAAACCGACAGGAAGTGTAAATGCGCATGGGTTTCCAGGTCGTCGTTAAAAGTGGAAAAAGCAATGCTCTGCCCCTTTACGGAAACCTCTTCCATAAAAGCGTTCCAGACTTCGTAGTAATCATCAATAACATCAACTTCGTCGTCAACCACCAGGCCGGAGGAACCAAGTAGGCTCAAAAAATCCTTGGTGTCTTGCTCGCACTCCAGGGGGAAAATTTCCAACATTTTAACCTCTTCACCGCCAACCATGGCCTCTCCCTCGTAAAGGGCTTCCATTTTTTCTATTTTATCAAAAGACACGTCTATTCTAAAAGATTTCTCTTTGTTAACCGGCTTAATCACGATGGTGTCGCCAAGTTTATAGTACTGCCCTTTTTTTAGCTCTTTGTCGTCAGACATTTCATAGCCCATCGACACCAGCTTTTCTATAAAACGAACAACGTCAATATCCTCGCCAATTTTTAACGAAGCCCTGTTTTTTAAAACCTCTTTTATGTCTGGAAAGTTTTGTAACAACGACGGGAAGTCGACGACAAAAACAGCGCCCCTGCAAGAATACAGCCTTGAAACAAATTCCACGCGCTCAAGATTCCTGATCTCGTTAAACTCTCGTACCGTTGGAAATCCGACAACGTCTTCGTCCGACCGTTTTTTATAAATAAAAACAGGCGTCTCCCCCCAAGCCTCCATGGCTTTTTTAACCAGGTTTTGCTCGGACTCCTCGGAAACAACCCATAAAACGTTACCTATCGCGCCCTTGTTTTCACAAAGAACACTGCTTAATATCATGGCTTTTGAAGAAGCGTTGCCGCCACCGGAAACGGTAATGTTTTTATTTTTTTGAAAAAGCTGCGTAACGTCTTTTAACGTATTTTTTGGAAAATACGAAATAATATTCCTCATAAAAAAATTGAACGGCTTAAATTTTCAACGGCATGATTATATAAACATAATCATCCTCTTTTACCGGACGAATAACGGCCGGCGACGCCTTGTCGTTTATAATTATATTTACCTTGTCGTCGGTAATGTAGGTTAAAACATCCAGGAGATACTGTGCGTTTAGTGATATTTTATTATTTTCTCCTTCTATTTTAATGGAAACCTCCGCCTTCTCCTCTCCAACCCTTGTTTCCTCCGATGAAATCAGGAGTTTTCCGTCATTTGTTGCGCTTAATTTTATATTGTTGTTGTTTTCCCTGGCAAACAGGCTGACTCTTTTTAAAACAAGGGACAAATCTTCAACCGAAACCTCTATTTTTGTTTTATGCTCTTTTGGAATTATTTTTTCGTAGTCCGGAAATTTACCTTCTATAAGCCTGGAGATTAGTTCTACGCCATCAACGGTAAAAAGTGCTTGATTTTTTGAAATATTAACCTTAACGTCCTTTCCTTGCGCCATATTTATAATCTTGGAAAGCTCAATCATTGTTTTGGCCGGAACAATACATGACAATGGCTCTGTTGGTGACTTGGTTGTCTTAACGGTCTTCTCCGCCAACCTGTAGCTGTCGGTGGCGACTATTTTAATATCTTTATCACAAGATGTTAAAAGTACGCCGGACAAAACGGGGCGGGAGGTGTTTAAAGAGGCCGCAAAAACGGTTTCGGTTAAGGCTTTATAAAGGTCGCTAACCGCCAGGTTAAACTCTTGTCCTTTTTCGATTTTTGGAATCAAAGGGAATTCGTCCGCGCTAATGCATTTTATTTTAGTGCTTGAACTGGAAGAATTAACCGCCAGTGTAAGACCTTCTAAAACGCTAACTTCAACTCTTTCATCTGTTAATAGCGCTATGTAGCTACTAATGAGTTTCGCCGGCACGGTTATCGACCCTTCGCTTCTTACGTCGGCGTCAATAACACAGCTAATGGCAATCTCTAGGTTTGTAGAAGAAAAATAAAGTTTCTTGCCTTCCGCTTTTATTAAAATATTATTCAAAACCGGTAAGGTGTTGTTTGGACTGATTGCCTTGTTTACAATATTAATACCGTAATCCAAATCACTGCGTGAACAAAAAAGTTTCATATATTTATCTGTTTTAAAAGCCCAAAACCATTATATGGATAATCAACTTTCTGACAATACAATTTTTACATTTAATACTATTTATTTCTTTAATTTATTAAACTTGTTGTTGTTATAACACTTTACTTTTTATTAAAAAACGGTCAATGTAGATTTTTGATAAAAAGGGCTAAGTGTTTAGAGAATGGTGGCCACCGGCTAGACATAAAACACAGCCACAAAAGCTAAATGATTAAAAGATGTTTAAAACTTGTTTAAAACAGGATATAATACCGGCGTACATCCTTATGTTTATTGGTTAAGATTTTTAAAATTTATGGTAAATATTGTATATATTTTAATGGGGTTGATTGGAGGGGTTTTAAGTAGTCGCTTAGTCACAAAACGCATGAAATTTTTCGACCCGGAACGCGACATGAAAATCGCGGAAGACGCCATACAGCAAAGCAAAAGAGAAGCCGAAGGAATAAAAAGAGAAACAATCGAGCGTATTGAAAACCACGCCGCCGTTTTTAAACAAGATACGTTTAAAAAACAAGAACGTTTGAACAAAATCGAGGTGGCCCTGGGGGTCAAAGCCGAGAGCCTGAAAAAAAGAGAAGATAGAAACAAGGAGGTTAAATTAATGGTGGCGGCCGCCGCGGAAGAGAGCGACACAATGCAGTTAAGAATAAAAAACAAAGAAGGTGAGTTCTTACAAAAACTAGCCCAGCAAAGCGGCGTATCGGTAGAACAGGTAAAGGTAGCCACTATTGAAAAATGTAAAAAAGAACTGGAGGAAGAAAATACCGAAAAGTTGATTAGGCACGAAGAATGGGTAAAAGAAAACGCCGAAAAAATAGCCAGAAGAACGGTGATAAATGTTTTACAAAGACTTTGTTCTCCAACCTCGGTTGAAACACGCGCGGTAAACGTCGTTGTTCCCAAGGACCATGTTAAAGGCAAGGTCGTGGGTAGAAACGGCGAAAATATTAAGGAATTTGAAAGGCTGCTCGATGTAGATATTGTGTTTAACGACCTGCCAAACACAATTAGTTTATCCGCCTTCCAGCTTGTAAAAAGAAGGGTTGCCCAAAAAGGCATGGAAAAGCTGGTTAATTATCGCGGAGACATTACAAAACTGGTCGTCCAAAAGGCTGTACAGTCAGCAGAAAGAGAGACGGACGACGAACTCTTTGAGATTGGCAAAAAAGCTATGGAAAAAATGAACATGAAGCATTTAGACAAAGAGTTTTTGAGAATAGTTGGGCGCCTCCAATACCGCACCAGCTACGGGCAAAATATTATGATGCATTCGATGGAGGTTGGTTGGCTGGCTGCCATGATTGGTGCCGAGCTGGGACTAAACTTAAATACCTGTAAGGTCGGTGGCTTTCTTCACGATCTCGGAAAAGCCATTGATCAAGACCCAAGCGTTAAAGATACTCACGACCAACTCTCCAAAGAAATTATGGAGAAATACGGCTTCTCTTGGGAAGAGGTTCATGCCGCCTGGACTCATCACGACGCCATACCGCAAGAAACGGCTGAAGCAATGATAGTAAAAGCCGCCGACGCCATTTCGGCCAGCAGGCCTGGCGCCAGGCAGGAGTCTTTTGATAAATATATTGAAAGAATTCGCTCACTGGAAGAAACAGGCAGGTCATTCGATGGTGTAAAAGCTGCTTTCGCCCTTTCCGCCGGCAGAGAGCTTCGCATCATTGTAGACCCTGAAAAGATAATGGACGGCCACATGGCGGAAATGGCTAAAAACATTGCCCAAAAAGTGGAAGACGAAATTACTTATCCGGGACAAATTAAGGTAAATATAATCCGCAGGACAAAATTTACAGAAATCACGCAATAACCCCTCTACCATGAACCCTGAAGAAGTACCAAAAAAGAAGCACACCCTCGATAAAATATTTTTTGGCGCCGTCATCGGTGGTGCAATAGGCTCTGTACTTGGCGCCAGCATCGCCCCTAAAAAAGGGAGGGAAACCAGAAGGGAAATAGTGGAGACGGTCAAGAATACCGCTACCGGTTCAAGAAAACTCTTCCAAAAACTTAAAGAATTTTTTTCTTTCAAAAAGAGAAAAGTAGAGGCCGCCGCTCAGCACGCGCGAAATACCACTTCTCGTGAGGCAATTAAAAAAATTCCCAACGAAGCCCCGGCGGAAGCCTCTATCGACGCCAAGGGCGAAAAGCAATCATGAAAAAACTAACGATATTAATTCTATTGGCACTTGCCATGCTAACAGGGGGGGCAATTTCTATCACCCTGGGTTTTTATAAAAATTCCTTAGTGGGAAAATTTCCACCGGCAAGTTTCGTGGCAGATGTGGACGTTTCGCTACTTTCTTTTTCTGAGGCAGAACTCCTTTTGGACAAAAAAATGAAAAGCTATTTAAGCACGCCGATAAAAATAGAGATCTTGAATAAAACCAAAGAAATAACACCGTCCGAACTTGGCGTTGCTGTTTCCGCAAGGCAAAGCCTTGAAACGTTAACACTAATAACCCTCGAAAAAACCAGCCTTTTTGACTTTTTGGGAATTGGCTCACGGCAAAACAAGCGCCTCCCGGCCATTATAAATATCGACATGGAAAAACTGAGAGTAGCTCTTGAAAGTAATTTCAAGCTCAGCGAAATCGCCCCGAAATCAGCCGGCGCCATTTTCAATAATAACGGAGAATTTGTTATAACCGATGGACAACCCGGCGTGACCGTAAATGTTAGCGCTTTTTTCAAGGATTTAAAAAATTCAGCCAAAAAACTCGAAGCCAAAGCCATAAAAATGCCAACCTTTAATCAGCAACCGGTAATCACCAGGGCGGACATTCTTGCGCGGCAGGACGAAATAAAAGAGCAGCTCAACCTCTTGATTACACTTAAAGATCCCATCTACAGCGACGATTGGCAAATTCGTCTAAAGAAACACCCGGACTGGGTAAGCCTTGTGGTGAAAAATAAATTAAAAAATCCCTTCACCGGTGAAATTCTCTATCTTGAGCCTTCCTCCGGCTTGGGTCAAAGTACGATCCTGGTCGAAATTAATCAACAAAAACTTGATGAATTTGTCACCCAAAATATTTCCAAGTGGCTCGATCGTCCCGCCGAAAATGTAAAAATGTATACCGACGAAAACGGACAGATTATAATTGAAGGCAAAGGCGGCGATGGAAAAAAAGTGCAAAGGACTCAGCTGAAAAAAGCTATAGAGCTGGCTCTTGAAAACAAAATAACAAAAATCCCGATCCCCACGATTCTCATCAGTCCAAAAATGGATATTGCCGAAGATCTGCGCGCCAAGGGCATCACTGAAAAAATCGCCGTCGGTCACACTTCGTACTACGGCTCTCCCCCCAATCGCCTATTCAATATAAAGCTCGGCGCCGAAAAGTTTAACGGCAAGCTTCTCGCTCCCGATGAAGTTTTTTCTTTCAACGAAACCCTTGGGAGAGTTGATGAATCCACCGGATTTCTCAAGGAACTGGTCATAAAACCTGAGGGGACATTACCTGATTTTGGTGGAGGCGTCTGCCAGGTTTCTACTACCATGTATCGCGCCGCACTTTTCGCCGGCCTGCCCATTGTGGAAAGAAATCAGCACACTTATGCCGTGACTTATTACTCTCAAATTCTTGGGCACGGCCTCGATGCCACTATTTACCTCGGCGGTCCGAATTTGCGTTTTAGGAATGACACCGGCCACCACCTTTTGATTCAAACATATACGGAAAAGGATTACGAATTATATGTTGTTATTTATGGCACGACGGACGGACGCCGCGTCGAAATGGAAGGACCATATTTGTCGAATCAGGTCGCTCCACCCCCCACTCAATACATCAACACCACCGAACTCGTCCCCGGTGCCACCAAGCAGCTTGAAAAAGCCCACGGCGGCTTTGATTCACTCTGGTATCGTCACTTGTTTAACAAGGATGGAGTGGAGACTAAAGAGGCTATCAATACTCGCTACAAAGCCATGCCAAGCAAGATCGCGGTAGGTGTTGCTAAGCCGCCGGAGGTTACGCCCGCGCCTTCACCACCGTCAAACAAAAAACGATAACTCACGACAATCTCACCTATGGACTCTGCGGACAAGCCGCCTTGACTCTCCTTATATTCCTTTTGGTCATCTCTATATATTCGTGCGCCCACCCATTGCCTGTGTTTTTTGGATCCTCCATCTGTAATTCCAGGATTTTATTCCAATGTTTCAAAGACTGCTCATACTCTCCTCTACGCTCAAAAAAATTTGCCGCCCGGATGTTTACATTTTTTAAGCCCCTTATTGTTCCGGGTTCAAACTCAGGTTCTAATAATAACCGGGCGTAGGATTGCCAGGCCTCTACGTTATCAGCTTCATAGGCCTGAACAATCAACTCGAGGTATTTATCAAAAGCGCCCCGCCGCTTCTCCGCCGTGTCCGCCCCCTGCCCGCTGCCGGGTCTTCTCCCGGAGCCATTGCCTTTATCGGCTACCACGACAGCGGCAGGTCTACTCTTCCCAGCCTCAATTCTCAAGTCAGCCAATTTGCTTATTATTGCTTTTCGGTCGGGCACACCGTCCCCATTAAAACGCCTTCTCAAATGCAGCACACGCTCTTGATGCGCGATCGCTTCGGGATACAGGCCGCAACGGGTCAAGATTTGAACCACTTTAAGGTTTGCCAGTATGAATGAAGCAAAACCGTCTTTGCGGGGATTCACGGCCAGAAGATGCTCTCTGAATTTAGCCAAAGCCACATTGTCATTTTCCGCCAACGCCTGGCCCACCAAAACCGCGACCTCGTTCGCGGGCAAAACGTCAAGCTCTCCCAAAGCTTTGGCAATTGCTTCAACATGATCGCCATTCTCTGGCGCCGACTCAACCACACGTTCAGGTCTCGGTTCCACAGCTTCAGCGGCTGCCATCACCTCGGGCCTCTTCACTTCCACCACTTCCGCGGCTGCCATTCTCATTTCCAAAGCCACCATGTCTCGCCTTACCTCTTTCAAGTTTTTTTTGCCCACCTTAGCGCCCTTTGCCAGATGGATTGTCTCAATTTGCTTCAAATATTCAATTGACCGCTGCGGATCTTTCTCGACAGTCAGCTCTACAAGCCTTCTTAATTTCATCATCGAACCACGTCCCCCATCAAGCTTCGTTACCAATTGTTCCAAAAGAAAAATTTCCACATCAATAAAGCCCTTAGTCTTCGCCTGAGCGGTTAAATATTCCAAGGTTTCCACATCCTCTACTGATTTACTGGCGGCAAAAATGTCAGCCAATAAAGCCTCCACTCTACCTTCGACGGATGAATCCGGAACCGGCGGACTCTCAGCAAGCGAAATATCAGGGTCAAGAGGCTCGATAGCCATGGAAAGAGAAACCCTGGACCGAACACCAAGGCCGGCAGACAGTGAAGAATAAGTTAAAGCATCCTGAAAGCTATTTAAGGAAATGGAGGCAAGCCTTTTCCCTACCATTAAAGCAACTTCTCTAATCAAGTTTTTTGAATAAGGTGCCGTAAAATTCATTCCGGCATCAATCATCTGTGCGACAACTTCACCGGTGATATTTCTGATCTCGACTAGAATTGAAGGATCAACGTCCAAGATAAGCATCGCCTCAACCGAAGGAGTAAGTACCCGTGCCACCTCGGAAGCGTCAACCTCTAACTTTTTCCCCAACATAAAAATTTTTTATTAAAATCAAAACAGGAAGGGAAAATACCGAAAAGCCCAAATTAAATCAAGCCCTTCCCTCGCCCACGTCAACGCGCCTCCATCACTTTCGGTCCACCGGCTCCCGGCATACGTTTTCAATCAATCAAAAAATCCCCAAAATTCTCCCGATTCACCAGCTTTGCCGGAACATCGGGATAAGCCCTGCTAAACGAAGCTGGCACCTTGAAGCCATAGGGTTAAAGTTGTTTATCAAAGCATTTCGCACGCCGGTATCAAAAAAATAAATTTTCCTCAGTTTTTTTAATTCATTCCGTAAATTTCGGCTGAAAGGAATAAGTCTAAAAATGATAAAAGCCTGCTCTAAAATTTGGATATAGCGCATAACGGTATTTTTATCTATAAGAAAACGCGTAACGTTCACCATTTTGTGCTAATTTAAGTGAATACGGGTCAAGGTACATTCCGGCGATAATCCCCTCAATAAACATATCCCCCAGCGAATATAAAAATTTCCAGATCAGAATCCCGTTCCCGGGAACGCATTTTATTCCGAAATAGTGGCAAATGATCGACAAAATTAAAGATTCGCTTCCGCCCCGGCCTCCTCAATCCTCCTGATTTCCTTCAACATCGCTGTCGCCGCCTTATTTTCGGCATCAACGGCCAGCATCCTTTCCAGGCTTTCTTTCGCCGCTATATAATTCCCCACCTCCACCTGTAAATTCGCCAGCATATATAAAAAATCAAGATTTCCTTCTTCAATCTCCACCGCCTTATTCACCGCAATTATAGCATTGGCGAGCTGCCCAAGCGCTTTATAAACCTGCCCCAGGCTCACGAATCTTTGTGGACGTGAAGGATCCAGATCCACCGCCGTCTGATAAGCAATTTTGGCATTCTCAAAGTCGCTTTGCTGATAAAGAGCCAGCCCCAAATGACTATAATGAACCGCATCGCTTGTTTGCGTCGCCAATTGCTGAAATAAAGCCGCCGCGGCACCGTACATCTGCTTCTGGAGATAAAGCAGCGCTAATCTCTGCTGTGTTTCGGGGTGATCGGCATTTATGGAAAGGGCCTGTACAAAGCATTTTATAGCCTCCTCATCTTTACCCGCGGCAATCAGAGCCTCGCCTCTTTTGCATAAAGTCGCAGTTTCATCTTTTTCATCTTTGGTAAGACGAATTTTTTTAGTTTCTTCCTCTTCCGAAGATTCTTTGTCAATTTTCACCGCCTCTTCTTCCTTTAAAATTGCCGCCGCCCGCTTCCTGTTGGCAAAAATTCTGTGAACAAAAACGCCCGCGACAACCAGAAAGCTGAAAAAAATTGTAAAATATGTCCACATAAATACGTTTTTCAGAGGTTAAGATGCCCGCTCAGCGGCCGATGCTAAGGCTCCGTGACGCTGGGAGTCAGCGGCCGCCTTAATTACCCTGTCTATTTCCGTAACACTTACGTTCAGGGGCTCGCTGCCAACAATAAACAGCTTTATTTTTTGATTTAAAATGTCTACGGCGATCACCGTGCCTTCCACTGCCGGCTTTTTTATCTTTACCACCGACCCGATTTTTGGCACCGTTTTTCGCAAATCCCTATAAGCCTCCACCTCATACTTCAGACAGCACAAAAGTTTTCCACAGGCACCTGAAAGCTTGGAACTGCCTTTGCTTTCCAGGGCTTGCATACGCACCATTTCCATATTAATACTCTCCAGCTTTCCCAGCCAGGTACTGCAGCACAAAGGGCGACCGCATTTACCAAAGCCGCCAATCATTTTCGCCCTATCGCGCGGGCCGATTTGTCTCAGCTGAATTTGTTTTTGCAAAGTTTTCGCCAGCTCTTTTACCAGATCCCTAAAATCCACGCGATCCTCAGAGGTAAACATAAATTGCAGCCTATTCCCGTCAAAAGAATGTCCGGCTCTAAACACATTCATATAAAGCCCCATCTTTTCCACCAAGGCTTTGCACTTTTTCATTGCGGCACGACTGAGTTCAATATGACTATCCACCTTTTGAATGTCGTTAGAATTGGCTTTGCGTAAAATTTTAGAAGTAAAAAGCACTTTATCTTCTTCCATGGCATCCCTGTTCAGATATTTTATCACCCCGTATTCTTCCTTATCTTCGGCATCTTTAAAGATCACTTCACTCCCCGCTGCCATATCATTCGCCCCACCCTCGTTATAGGGAATTTCCAGCACACCGCCACTATATCCCGATTCAATACCGATAACCTTTGTTGTCATATATTTAAAGATGTAACATTAAATTTTCCAAAATCAGCCTGGCGTTAACATTCTTCTTCAAGAGCATAGCAGCCTCATCAATTTTTGAAAGGTCTTTTACGTGTCCTCCCCTTTCCAGCATTTTTCCCCTCAGCACATGCGTCAAAATTTCCATGAAAATATCCATTTTACCCTCAGACGCCAACAAATCCTCAACATAAGAAAATCTTTCAACCACGCTGCGATAACCTAAAAAATTTTGAATATCATGATAAATCTTTAAATAATCCGCCAAAGAGTCCGGATGCTCCATCAGGTGTACGGCCTTACCGGTTTTCCCCATGGACAAGAGACTCACCGTCTCGATTGCCTCCTTATCGCTATCGGGATAAAGCTCCAGCAATTTCTCACGCAGATAAACCGGCGACACACTATTGAATTTCACCACCCTAACTCGCGATAAAATAGTCGGCAGAATCAGCCTCACATTATCCGTGGTCATGATGAAAATGGTTCTCTCCGGCGGCTCTTCCAGCATTTTCAGAAAACTATTGGCCGCTTCCGTCGTCATTCGCTCCAGGCTTTGGATCAGAAGAATTTTATATTTCGCCTGACGGGTCATCCCCAGCCTTTCAACAATTTTTCTTATTTCCTCTATTTTTATTGATTCACCATTATCCTCAAAATGTGAAGTGTCCACATGGCAGCCTTTGCCAACCTGTAAGCAGGTATTACAACTATGGCAAAAATCATTTTCACACTGCAGAATCCCCGCCATTTTTTTTGCCACCGTATTTTTACCGACACTATTCGGCCCCGACAATAAATACGCATGCGCCAAATTTCCCGAAGCAATATCTTTTTCGAGCTGCTGCAATTGTTTTTCGTGCCCGATTATCGACCAGTTATATTTCATGATTTACGATTTAGCTGCCCACACCGGCTCCTGTCTCACCAGAAGCTCCTTCGCCCGTTCGGGATTGGCCATCAAGGCCTTCACGAAGCGCTCCAGCCTTATATTGTTTTGAGAACCTTTTACTAAAATTATGTCATTCTTTTTAATTTTATCCGCTAGAAATCCGGCCGCCTCCAGTGAAGTTTTGAAGCTATGCACGTTTTTTTCATTCATACCGTTGAGCTTAGCCTTCTCCGCAACAATAAGACCTAAATCTCCAATTGTCAAAAGCATGTCTGCACATTTCGGCACCAAGTCGCCAACCATTTCATGCATTATTTTTGAATGTACCCCCAGCTCATTCATATTTCCCAGTACGGCAATCTTCCTTTTATTCTCTCCCAGCTTTGCCAAAGTTTCTAATGCCTCTTTCACCGCTTCCGGAGAAGCATTGTAAGTGCTATCCAGCATTACCGAATCATTTATTCCCGGAATTATACTCATGCGACCGGGAGGCAAAGAGTATTTTTCGACAGCCGCGATAGCGTTTTCAATAGTCATACCCATCAGCACGGCGGAAATTATCGCCGGCATTATCACGAAAACCTGGAATTCCCCAATAATATTCACATGTACATTGTACCTTTTGTGGTCATAATGCAGGGTGAAATCAAGACCCTCAAGCGTCTGCTTGATCTGGCTGGCCCAGAAATCTCCCTCTCTGTCCCGGCTGTAAGTCACCGTTAACTTACGGCTTCGCTTTTTCACCGCATTTGACAACATGTCATTATCAATATTTAAAATGACCACGCCGTCTTCCTTCATGGCTTCCACGAGCTTATATTTTTCTTTAAAAATTTCTTCCAGACTGGTGAATTGATGCTCATCCATATGCACCGGAGAAATCCCTGTAAAAATCACAATATCCGGCTTAACCACCGACGTTAAAAAATCCATGTCGCCCGGCTTGTCTACGCCGAATTCCAGCAGGAGCACCTCACTATGATCCTGCATCATGCTATTGAAAAATCCTTTAATTAAAAACCACGACCACTTGGTTGCGGAGGAAAAACCACTTTCTATATCCAAAATAGTCAGCAATAGACCAAAATCCGAATTCATGTTTTTCTGAGTTTTTTTGGCTTTAAACTGTGTATTTAAAACGGTAAAAACCGCCTCCTTGGTACTGCTTTTTCCTATAGATCCGGTAATGCCGATGATTTTCCCTTTGAATTTTTTCAGCCGCCGCTTAGCCAGGACTTTCAGCACCCCAAGCACCACTTTTTTGAAAAACTTTTTCATCCATGACATAGTAGCACAAATTATGCTAAAGTACGGGCGATTTTTTAAAATTAATATTTATGTTAACCAATCATTTGCCCCGCCGCGCCTTCTTCGTCACCAGCGTCGTCCTTTCGGCCTTTTTCCTCACCGCCTGCGGCCCTTCCGCCGAAGTAGCTACCATCTTCAGTGTCAACAATCCATCTTGCCAGGCCAGCTACTCCGGTATGCCGGCTGAACAGCTTAACCAATTAAAAAATTACCCTAACGACTTATCCATGAAAATTAAACCTGCAGCCGGCGACACCATCGCCACCCTCTCCACGAATTACGGCGACATCAAGTTGCTGCTTTACACCAAGGAAGCCCCGGAAACCGCCAAGAATTTCATTGAGCTTTCCAAATCCGGCAAATATGACAACACTATTTTTCACCGCGTAATAGATTGTTTCATGGTTCAAGGCGGCGATTTTGAGAACAGAAACGGCACCGGCGGCTATTCTTACAAAGGTTCCGGAACGGTGCTCAAGGACGAATTCGGCTCCGGCTTGAAGAATTTGCGTGGCGCAGTTTCCATGGCTAACTCCGGCCCAAACACGGGTGGCAGCCAGTTTTTCATTGTTCAAGCTGATTATGGTACTCCTTGGCTTGACGGCAAGCACGCCGTTTTCGGTTTTGTCTATGATGGCATGGGTAACATTGACAAAATAGCCAAGGTAAAGAAAGGCGGCTCAGACAAGCCAATTGAAGACGTGGTGATTGAAAAGATAACGATTTGGGAATTTAAGGAATAGACCCGAGCCGATCTCTAGTCTTTTTCACAGTTTTGTCTCGATGCCTACGGACAGTTTTATCCACCATGCCTGACGGAGTATTTTCCTCTTTTTTTAAGATTAACGACCAGTTAATTACTCTTCCATCCTCATTTTTTATCGCGCCAACATGTGCCAATTCGTGATGAATTTTGCACAGCGGCACAATTTCTTCAGCCATATGCCGCTGCACAATCGCAAATCTTTTCACGTGATGCAAGTCGACAGCTGGCTTCCTGCAGCCGGGAAACGCACACTTCATGCCAAACTTTTCCTCCACTAGTCGACGAATTTTTATTGAAAGATGCGTCCTCTTCATGAGCCACCACCTCCTTCAAGCACCTTTTCTTTTGCCTTGATGCCGCTTTCGTTAGTTACATTGCCTTCAACGCCCACAGTTTTTTCACCCTCATTATCCATATTTTTATTTCCTCCACGGCCCACATGACCAGCCACATTTTTGTCTCCAGCTTCGTCTCGCCCCTTCCCACAACCAAGTTTTTTACTACACTCTTCGCAAATTCTCAAAAAGGCCTTTTTCCGCGAACATTTGGTGCAAATTTCTTCACCCGCCACTATTTGTGCCACTTTTTGCGGCAAAATTTTTGATTTTGCCAGCTCGCTTTGTTCGATTATTTTCTGAAAAGTTTCGTTCCAGCTCAACGCCTGCTTTGATTGCTTTTCAAGTCTTTGTTTAGCTAAACGCAGATCAAATTCGACCTCTCTGCTTGCAGGAAAAGAAAAGCGCACGGGCGGCTCGAAAGGAGTACCTCCGTCACCAGCGCCAGGGTCACCAAACCCCGCATCTCCCAAAGTAGAGGCCCCACTCGCCTCTTGACCAAACAAGGTTTTGCTTTCTGATTGGTTCATATGAACACTTTTTAATCTGTAATTTTGAACAAGTACCTCTAAAGCACCCGCAGAAAGTTGTGGCACTTTTTCCGCCCAAAGCTCATCAGTTTCAATAGTTGCCACATAAGCTACTTTAATTATCTTGCTCCAACTTTCCGCTCCCGACTCAAACAGCCGCAATAAACAGGGCTTATCCTTTATTTTTGCATGCAAATGCAAAATCCTGTCTACCGCATATTCGCTCATACCAGCAACTTTTCCGGCGAATTCCTGTATAGAGCCAAAGCGCTTCCGCCTATGCAGCCCGCGCCTTGCCACTTCCGGCAAAAGCGCCGCAAATTTCCTCGACCACTCTTTAGCATTTTGCCCATATTCGCGACATTTTTGATAAAGCTCTTCGTCCGACAATTCAGATATCGGCCGCGCCATCTCACCCAAAGGCTTCACCACCCACGCCGGTAAATTTGGTTTTCTTTTCTGCGCAAATTTTTCGCTCGCAGATCTATTTTCAGAGGTCTCCCCAACGAAATCATCCTC
The DNA here is from genome assembly GCA_964480115.1 of uncultured Candidatus Peribacteria bacterium. GTDB lineage: Bacteria > Patescibacteriota > Gracilibacteria > UBA1369 > LOWO2-01-FULL-3 > JACRIB01. The sequence continues at coordinate 13,953 of CAYZOB010000060.1, read as the reverse complement.
GGGGACTTTAGCGCTTCCGTAGGCCATAAAGTGACTTAAGTCTTTCCTGTCCATACAAAGATTATAAAATTTCACCCCACCAGCCTACCACACCAAACTTAAAATTTTCTTAAAATAAACTTAAAATAATTCTAAAATTTTTCTAAAATAAATCTGCCTCCCGGCAGGCAGGTTTAAAATCGTGTCGAAACTATTTTATTCATGACTTACACGCATGAGAGTTGATTTTGAAACCTGAAAATTTATCGACACTCGCCTAAACAAAAAACCCCCGCCATCGACAGGGGCTTCAAGGCTTTACGATCATTTGTAAGTCAGCCTAAAACTTTATCGACTTCAAAATTTTCTGAAATGCGCTGTTATTTACGTCTTCCCAGCGGAATTCGATATTTAAGAATGAATATTTCCCGAAAATCAAAGCTTCAGCCGAACAAGATTCTCCACAGGCATTGTAAGTCACCGCTTTTTTCCTGTTTATCTTGGTGTTTTTTAATTTTTTAACCTCAGTATCCTGTGCTAATTTGCTAAGCAGAGCTTTGTCATCAATGTCCGTCGTATTAAAAAACCTGATCCGTATCACGCCATAACCATCAAAATCGTTTGTCATGCCATCTTGCGGCTTTGCCGGTACACTAACGCTCCACGCCGGCTGAACACCCGACTTGTAATACCAGGCGTTTGGCTGAGCATCCATCGTAGGTTTCAGATTGTTATATTGGGAATATTTGAATGACACTCCAAGCGGACCATTCTTGTAATCCGCATTCGCCGCATAAGCTACGCTAGACGAAAACAGCGCCATGACCATAGCCATCGCCACGAGAATTTTTTTCATAAAAAGAGAGATTAAAATTGTAAACAAACTATACGCCACCCCACAAAATAGTCAAAAAAACTCATTAACAAAAAACCGCCCGCATTTTTGCAAACGGCTTTTTAATTTTTTGAAATTCCGGCTTTCGCCCGCGCTTTCAGCCCTCCTACTTCATCGCCTCTTCCACAATTTTCTTAAATACTTCCGGCTGATTCACGGCCAGCTCACTAAGCATTTTGCGATTCACCGCCATCTCCTTCTTGGTCATGGCATCTATCAATCTGCTGTATTGGACGCCCATTGCGCGGCATCCTGCATTGATTCTTGTGATCCATAAGCTGCGGAAATCACGTTTCTTCAAACGGCGACTTGTGTAGCTGCGGATTCCTGATTTCATCGTGGCATTTTTAGCCCACTTAAACGTGCGGCTTCTTAGTCCACGGTAGCCTTTGGCAGCCTTCTTCATCTTTTGGTGCCTGCGGCGGGTGTTTACACCTCTTTTTACTCTGGTCATATAGGGAAGTTAAAAATTAAATAGATTTTTTAGGGAAATTTTTCACCCGCCTTGCAGGACATAAACAACGTCATTTGGGCTTGTTAATGACCTATCAACGGACAACGATTCTACTCTTTTTTTGCAACCTCAGCCTCCACTTTTTTCTCACCTGCATGGCTCTTTTTCTCCACCCTCACCACGCTACCCAATTGAGTTCTTCTCTTCCTGGTCATGTGAATTCTTACCCTTCCCGGCATCAATCTTCGCACATCTTGCATGAAGCCTGGGAATACCTTTACTCCGCTATGCAGAGATTTTTTTTGTCTCTTGGATTTATTTGTGAGCAAGTGACGTCTGGCAGCTTTGTTAAAAGTTACTGTTCCGCCTTTTCTTACACGAAGACGTTTTTTTAATCCGCTGTGACTTTTGACTTTCATACTTGTTAAGTTATTTGAATAAATTTTTTTGAATGTTTTCTGCCGCTTTCTGCTACCCTCCAGACTTACTCGGCGTAATCACCATTAGCATCGCATTCCCTTGTTTTTTCGGCCTATCTTCCATCTTTCCCGCTTCCTTCACTCCGTCATAAAACTTCATCATTTTTGCCAATCCCAGTTCTTTGTAAGCCGCTTCTCTGCCTCTGAACAAAAGTGTCACCTTTACCGGATTTCCTTCTTTTAAAAACTTTTGCGCTTGATTGGCTTTAATCTCCAGGTCGTGATCACCTATTTTGAACCCGATTCGTATTCCTTTGATTTCGGCTTTTTTCTGCATCCTCTTGTGCTTCATCTCAATCTTTTTCTGGTGATACTGATACTTGCCATAGTCCAGAATTTTGCAGACCGGAGGATTCACGTTGGGAGCTACTTCCGCCAGATCCAGGCCGGATTCTTGAGCCAGTTGTAATGCCGCGTCACGGGACATTATTCCCAATTGTTCACCTTCCGCGCCGATTAATCTTATTGTCGGCACGCGAATCTCCAGATTTACACGCAGTCTTTTAACTATATAAAATTGGTTAGCTATAAAAAGCCTCAGGATGATAGGCAAAACTGATTGGAAAGTCAAGCGGCTGCGCTTTTGTAAGTCTCCGAACTTTCCAGAAATTTTTCAAAAACTATTTTTAAGTCCGCTTCGCTATAAAAATTATACACGTGATTGGAAGAATTAATTCTCGGAAAAACCGTTAGGGAGCCCAATCGACCTTCTCGCACGGCTCTGGCGAACTTTCTTTTGTAATCTCTTGGCACATCCATTTCGGACAAAAACCTATTAACTAAAAGGCAGCGCCCCAGGCGCGGATCCATAAATTCTTCATGACCTTCAATGCGACTCACTTTGGGGGAAACTCTTTTTTTTAGCACTTCCAATGCGGCTTTTTCATTAAAAAGCTTCAGTTTTTCACCGGACTTCCTGTCCATCCCCACCACAAAAGGCAAGTGTTTTTTCAGTCTTACCTGGACACCCTGCCTCCTCATCCTCAAATCATATTTTTCTACCAGTCGCGCCACGGTTATGTAATTTCCACATTCACCGTTTTTTATTGAATATTCCGCTTCGAGTACATCTTTCAGGCATCCTTTGACCGCTGCCGCTTGATACAAAATCTCGCTCCTTCCATGAGCGGTGATTCCGGGAACGTGGGGAATTTCATCCCAATTCACCCTTGGGTCAAAAGCCCGCTCCGAAACTTCAAAATGTTGAGCCAAGGTATCCCTTGATCCACACGGCCCCAGCCCGGGATCCTCATGTAGTCCTTTTGCTGCCCGAATTTTTCTTTGTAATTTACGCTTTTCCAGCAACGATTCTAAAACTTCCGCCATTTCATCCACAGCGTAAACCTTGGTATTATTTCTATTACGCCGATCAACGGCATACTTAAAAGGAATTCCCCTCCCCGTCAAAGTCTTTCCAAAAACCGAAACGGAAACTTCGTTTTTAGTTTCTTTAGCCGTAACTTGCCAGAAACTCCAAGCGGAAGCGAAACACCTTTCGCCTTCTTTCACAAAACCATCCTCGCTAATTCTACGATCAATTTTGATTTGATCACTAAGCAGATCTCTAATTTCTTCAATGCAATACAATATCACTTCATGGCCACTTTCATTTTCAGCCTCAATACTTAGAACAGCGCCCCATAGTGAGGAAATTTTCCCTCTCACCTGCTGAATTGTTGAGTTTATTGCGTCAGCAATTTGTTCAATGCGCGCAAAGCTTCTTCCTCGATCAAAATAAAACCTATTTATAGGAACTTTTATTGCTTCCTCATTATTTGCGCTTTCGTGCAACATGCCATAATTTTTGATTAAAGGAAAACATTATATGGCCATATGCCCTTTTTTTTCAAGCAAATGTATAAAGTGGTAAGTGCTAGAATCAAGCCGCCCCGGGCCCCTTGACACCATCCGTCCCTCTCCTGTTTGATTGAGTCATGCTAAAAGTCGTCATTTTAGGCTCCACCGGCTCTTTGGGAAGGCAAACATTGGAAGTTCTAAAAAAACACAAAAAATATTTTGAAATAATCGCTCTTTCGGCAAACACGAAGGCGAAACTTTTAAAAAAGCAGGCGCAACAATTCGGAGTGAAAACGACTGCGCTCGGGACAAAAACCGGTACCATCACCAAAATCTCCAGTCAAACACTTATAAAACTCGCCACCACAAAAGAAGCCGACATAATCGTCAACGTCCTCTCCGGCATCTCCGGCATCGCCCCCACGATTGCCGCCCTCAAGGCCGGTAAAATCCTCCTCCTCGGTAACAAGGAATCACTTTTTGTCGAAGGAAAAAAGATCATGAGACTGGCCGCGCATAGCCTTTCACCGGACAGCAACTCGATTTCACGGACTGCCGATCACCCCCGTCTCATTCCCCTCGATTCCGAACACAACGCCATTTTTGAAATTCTTCATAAGGTCTACGAAAATGCTACAAGAAAAAAACTCCCCCCTCCAAAAATTAAAAAAATTATCCTCCCCTGCTCCGGTGGGCCATTTTACGGGCAATCCGCGGCCGCCTTAGCGCAAGTAACACCCGCTCAAGCCTGCAAACACCCACGCTATAAAATGGGCCGGAAAATTTCCATCGAATCTGCCACATTAATAAACAAAGGCCTTGAGATCATCGAAGCTCATCACCTTTTTGGTCTACCGTTAGAGAAAATTGCCACCGTCTTCCATCCGAAATGTGAGATCCATGGAGCGATAGAATTTAACAAGGTCGCCGAAAATTCCAAGACTCACTCATTCACTCTGGCCTACGTTTCCTCTCCCGACATGCGTGAACACATCGAAAACGCTCTACTCAGAGCTGCCAACCTGCCAATACCCAAAAGAAAAATTATAGAACTTGCCGCTTCAGCTAAACACTCGCTTCAACCTCTCCTTCCCGTGCTCCTCCCGGGCATCTCACTCATCATGAAAATTTTCAAAAAACACCACCAATCCCCCCGAATTTTAAAAAATTTTCTCCTTCGCGAAGAAAATGCCATTCGCAAATTTCTGGCCGGAAAAATCAAGTTCATGGACATTTTTAAACTTTAAGCCTTCATCTTTCTTCTAATCACCTCGCTAATCGCCTTCCAATGCCTTTTTCCCACCACCTCCACGCCATGTTCATTGTAGGGATTGGTAGTAACGGCGTTCAAACTTTCGGCATCACCGGTATGTGCAATTATCAATGCCTGAGGGTATTTTTCGCTAATTTTAGCAATGAATTCATGCCCAAATCGCCCACCGCCCAAATCATTATCCAGTAAAAACACTTCAATATTCTGCCGTCCCTCGCCCTCCGCAAAAAATTCATCCATAGCCGCTTTATTCTTGGCATCAAGCACCATCGCCTTACCACCGGCAGCTTCAATATTTAACCGCGTCACTTTTAAAATCGCCTCATCGTCATCGATTACGCAAAATAAAGTTTCCTTCGGGCATTCCAGCATGTGCGCCGATCTTGCGATTGGCTTGGAACATTGAGCCTTTTTCCAGGAAACCCGCCCGTTGTATGCAGCACTTATCAGCGCCACATGCGCCCCCATTTGATTAGATTCGTTTTCCACCATCGTCAATATTTCACTATTCTTGGCACTAAGTACACCGCTCTCTTTCATCACGCTTGGAAAGCCTGTCAAAACCGTTAGTTTACTGTTCAAGGAGTGTATGCTCTCTCTCAAATATTCATTGCTTAATTCGCCCAGCCTCACATAGCCTGCTAAAGTTTTCAATATCTCTATTATTGAATTACAATCAGCCAGCATATACGAAACATCTTCCGCGGACTCCCCCTGCAAACCGTCAATGTTACGAAGACTTTTATTCCAAACCTCAGCTAAAGCGCCATTATATTCACAGAATTCTTTCAGCACTTCCAGCCTGGTTATTTTTTCCATTTTTTCAAACTTTTCTCCTCTTTTTGCTATGGCCTCCATCATTCCAAGTTTAAAGGCATCCGGGGTTAACGGCATTGTCAAAACCGAATCCATACCTCTGGAATCCGGAGATTTATCGCCACCTTGATCAGCCCCTGTCACTAAAATCTCCGGAGCATTGCTTATTTCCCCATCGAAATGTGCAAGTTTTTCCTCTAAGCTCGGAGAAGAGACTTTTGTCGAATCGAAATTCACGATGATAGCCGTACGGATTTTCGTGAATGCCGAAATCAGGACTACGGCTTGATCTATAGATCCGGCCTCAACGATATTATAATTTGGCAGCAGAGTTAGCAGAAATTTTTTACCCATATCCGTTCGCTCAGAATCAGCAGCTATAAGCATAATATCTTTTCTTTCCTCATCTTCATGCCAAAGTTCCGCCAGGGATGAATCTAAATTTAAATCACTATCGGGCATAGGATATACAATAGCAAGATTGTCAAGTTTGTCAAGAGTAGCGCCTTGCCATCCTCATGGCCGCAAGACGAATATTTTCCGCCATCTTGGGTAAATGGAAAGGTTTTACGGCAACATGCTGGATAATGCCGCTTGCGACATGATCGTCATGTTCATCCACATTTGAAGCGTAAACTACCAGTTTGATTGGCACATTTCTTAATATTCCCACCTTCTCCGGCTGCAAAGATTGTCCATTAACCGTCTGTCCTCTCACTATTCTGGCAAGACCGACACCGCCCACCCTTTCCGGTAAATCATGGTCTGCCCATATGAAAGCGACTCTTGATGCCATGTCACTTCTAAAGTGGCGCAGAGCCTCCTCTGCGTCAACCGCCTCGATTACTTGAAATTGACTAAGAGCCAGACTAATAGCATTTCTTATTTGAGATCTGTCATCATGATCACGTCCCACCAGCAGTATCTGGTCGCGCTGTTTGCGCTGTCCCGGTGGGTGTAGCTCTCTCAGGGTTTCCTGCAGTCTTGCGTCCTCCATCGGAACCGCCTCGAGCTGACCACCCTCATCTGAACCATCCAATTCCCTCAAAGCACCGCCCAAGTTTTTTATTCCCCCCTCCACTTCCCTCATAAATTTGTATAAAAATTAACTAAACATGCGAGAAATCACTATACGGCAAGATTTCCAAAAAGCAAGTCCGAATTTCCATCCACTTAATTTAAAAAGCATTGCAGGATAAGTAAATCGGGCGATTTGACTTATTGCGAAGAATATTGGAGAATAAGGCCACTTTTAAGCAAAAATTTATGAATTGCGCCATTATCCTCGCCGCTGGTCGCGGACAGCGTATGAAGTCTCGCCACGACAAGCTCCTGCTCAATGTCGGTGGGCGACCAATCGTCTATCATACTTTAATGGCTTTTAACGATCATCCCGAAATTGACCAAATTATTTTGGTGGTAAACAAGTCGAACAAATCCACCATCACTAAATTGGTAAAAACCTGCATTTTTAAAAAGGTAAAAAAAATAATTATTGGTGGCCTGACGCGTCAAAAATCTTTTGCCCGGGGCTTCGCCACTATGTCCGCCATGTTTGACAAAATTTCCAGCGATGACATTGTACTCTCTCACAACGCCGACAACCCCTGTGTAAGTTGCGAAGAAATTGCAAATTCCATTGAGGCGGCTAAAGAGCACGGCGCTTGCATTGTAGGCCATTATCTCACTTCAACCATCAAGGAAATTAACGCCGAACATATTATAAAAACCCACGACCGCAATCGTCTTTTTGCCGCCGAGACACCTCAAGTAGCTCAATATTCAATTCTCAAAAAAGCCTTGGAAAATGCTGCAAGGAAGAAGCTCGAAGTCACCGATGAAGCCATGTTGCTGGAAAAGATTGGCCAAAAAATTACTTATCTGGAAGCCGGCGAAAACAATTTCAAAATCACCACCAATGCCGACCTTCACAGGCTACGTGCTGTTTTCGGCGACCTGCCGGAAGATTTTCGTGTCGGAATAGGTCAAGACAGCCACATGTTTTGCCCTTCCGACTCAAGGGATTCATCTCATAAAAACTCCCCGCATCTCACGACAAATTTTCGACACACTTACACCCCACACCTCACCCTTGCCGGCCTTTCCCTCCCCGACTACCCGAAACTAAAAGCCAATTCCGACGGCGACGTTATTCTCCATGCCGTTTTCAATGCGCTTTCTCAGGCCATCGGCGACATGTCCCTGGGCTTCTACGCCGATGAAATTTGTAAAAAAGGAGAGAAAGACAGCAGGAAATATCTCGAAATAATTCTAAAAAAAGTCCGCCAACAAAAATTCACAATCAACAATTTAGGCATTATGATCGAATGTAAAACTCCCAAAATTGACCCCCTTTCCGCCAAATTAAAAAAATCTCTTTCTTTAATTCTCGACCTGCCGATTCCCCGCATCGGCATCACCGCCACCACCGGCGAAAACCTCACCCTCTTCGGCGCCGGCCTGGGCATACAATGTTTTGCAATAGTATCGCTTGTGAAAAATCCTTGATTACATAGCCAAAGAATGATCCAAGGCGTGAATTATTTCATTCTGCTATCCCCCGCCCAGTCACCAAAAACCTTGACTATCCGCCGCAAAGCTTCACAATATTTCCAGCCCGGTCAATAAAATCATCAACTCTGCAAAGTTTAATCAAAATCCGCGCCCCGGCCAAGATAAATCTCTGTCTGGACATATTAAGAAAAACCCCATCCGGCTACCATCAAATCCGGACGATCTTTCAGGAAATTCCGGAGATTTACGACGAGATTGAAATAATGACGACAAAAGAAATAGACAGTTTGGCAATCATTCCCGAGCGAAAATCGCCGCACCAAAATCTCGCCTTCCTCGCCCTGAAACTATTAAAAAAAACTTACAAAATAAAAAAATTCGCCCGCATAACAATCAAAAAAAACATCCCCCTTTCTTCCGGTCTGGGTGGCGCGTCTTCCGATGCCGCCGCCACTCTCAAGGGCTTGAACACTCTTTGGCATCTAAAAATTTCCCCGAAAAAACTTCTCCGGCTGGCAGCCAAACTTGGCATGGACGTGCCATTTTTTATCATTGGCGGCACCGCTCTCGGCACGCACTTTGGTGAAAAAATTACCCCGCTCCCGGCACTCAAGAATATTAAATTTCAAATTTTCCCCAAACCGGAAAATTCACAAAGTTATCATCTTTCAAAACACCACGACCGGAACAACTCGATTATATCAGCACATCTTGACCCCTTCGCCAAAACCGCCCTGGCCTACGCCTCCCTCGACCTCTCCATCTGCGGCAAAAATCTGGCCAAAACAAAAGAGCTTACAGAAATACTAAAGCAAAATCCCACGAAAAAATTCTCAAAAAAATATCTGCAAAAAGCCCTTCTCTCCACCCTTCATAACGACTTCGAAACCCTCCCCGCCTACAAAAATCTTCCACCCCCTCTCCACCTCACCGGCTCCGGCCCCACGACGTTTGACATGACAATAGCCTGACACCTTCACGAAAGACATACTAGACGCCAAGCCTCTTCCTGACCTCCGGCCAAGCCTCTCTCGCCACCACCCTGATAATTTTTTCACTCGCTTTCGGTCCGGCCGAAACTACTATTTCTTTCCAAAAACCTTCTATCAAAGAAAAATAGCCATTAACCCTGCCGATAATATCCTCCGCTATTTTTAATTCCGCCGGCGAAGGGGGTTTGGCAAAAACCACCACGTTCCGTCCAGCTATTGTCACCCCACTAGTCACATTCAGCTTTTGCCACACGCTCGCGCCAATTGCACCGACCGCGTCTTGCCCCAGCCCGGCCACCTCCAGTTTTTCAATCAACCTCGCGACAATCATTTTTGCGAACGGCTTGGTTACAAAATTCAAACCGCCGGTATATTCCACCACCATGTCTATCATCCTGTCGGCAACAATTCTTTCATCACAAGAAAGAGTTTCGTCACAGTTCTGAGTCAAAGCGCCGGTCTCCCCCCATTCAATGACCTCGTCCAAATTTCCCATAAAAATTTTAGTTAAAATTCTCCTCTTCCCTGCAAAGCTTTGGTCAGTGTAATTTCATCGGCATATTCCAGATCAGCACCGACAGGCAGTCCACGAGCTATTCTAGTGATTTTTACCCCAAAGTCACGCAAATGTCTTTGAATATAAAGCGCCGTCGCTTCACCCTCCAGGCTCGGATTTGTAGCCAGAATTACCTCGCGCACGAGCGTAGCCTCACGCTCACCGGCACCTTCATCCTTCTTCACCCTCTCAAACAATTCCGCAATTTTCAGCTGCTCCGGCCCCACCCCGTCAATCGGCGACAAAGCCCCGTGCAAAACATGATACATTCCCTTGTATTCACCGGTTTTTTCCAACGCCACCACATCCAAAATATTTTCCACCACACAGATAATTCCCTGATCCCGCCCCTGATCCTCACACACCGCGCACGGATCACTTTCGGCAATATTCCAGCACCGCCCACAAAACATCACATTTTCCTTGAGCCCCAGGACGGCCTCTCCGAGCGGCGTAATCCGGCTCGCCGGTGAATGTAACAGATGAATCGCCAGTCTCTGAGCCGATTTAGGACCTATGCCCGGCAGCTTATTAAACTCTTCAATAAGATTTCTTATGGATTTCGGCAAAAAATTAGACATGCCGAAATTTTAGAGACTGCCCCCTTTGAACACAAGCTTCGACCGACCGTCTTTCCACAATAGTCATTGACAAAAGTCGGCATAGGTGTCAAGATAGAGCCCAACTTTTTTAATAATCAATATGTTTGACGAAAGAGACGAAAGAATCGACAACGTGGAAACGGGTACGCTTTACTTGACTGACCTTATCTTGACAAAGTTAAGCAGAATGGAAGCAGTGCATCCATATCTTTGCAATGATCAACGATATTTAGCGTTGAAGATTGCAATTCAAGATGAGCATTGTGAACCTTCGGAAGACCCGGAATTTTTAGCATCCATTTACCCCGAACTAATCAATCATTTAGCGGTAATTTCCGCCCAACGAGAGAATCTGCCGACTATTGGAAATGCGGAGTCTCTCAGAACGGCCGATTTTTTACCGACAACTTTTGCTGAATTATTGGCCAATCCTAAGCCGCTCAGCAGATCCGGCGTAAGAGGAGATGAAACCGAAAGAATGGCTGAAGAACTCATTAACGGTGTGTATGAAGGTGGCCTGGATCATATTCCCCTATCCTGCAGGGCAAAAGTCAGGGCTAAAGTTTTTGAACTGCTGGTTTATGATCACGGTGAAGGAACACAAATTGAAATGAATATAAAAAAATTTGGTGAATCGACAGTTTTCGAGCTTTTACAACTGGACAATCAAATTTTAAAAATGATTTTTGAAAGGAGCAGCGCTGATACAAGTGAAATAGAAGTCGAAAAAAATATTGCCTTTATTATTCTTTCAGCGCGCGAGCAGATGTCTTATGAGCACCACAATCAATATGGCCGGAAAAGACGCACGCCTGAGACGGCTCGAATAATCCCCTTTCCCGACCGCCGCCGTGGAGTAGCTGAAACGGCGGTGCTGCTGACGACCGGGGTAATAAAGCCGCCCGAGAAAGACCACGAGCTGCAATTCCACGATGCAGAATCCATGGCGGCAGGCGCTTTAACAACTATTTGGGGTATGCAGCAGGCACTTTTGCAGCAAACAGCCTTAAATAATTCAACTAGACAACGCACGGAAACCATTTGCAATGCAGCCGAATCGATAATTATGGGGGAATTGAATGGAGGCCTTAGGGCGATTGATGGTCAGTATCAGGCTGAGATTTTAGGTGTTACGGTAGGTCTTTTAGCTGATTTCAGTGAGGATGAACACGCCATTGCCTTGATTACTCTTCAGCTCGGACACGCCGAAATTTTAGATGTGATGGGTCTGACTTCTCAGCAATTAGAGGAAGTGCAAAAACAGCAGGATTTGGAAACTGATGATTGTCCTTGTTTGAGGGCTGACCTCGCCAGCCTGATATTAAAAGTCAGAGAAAAAATAAATCAAAAATCCATGCGAGAAGAAAGGCTGGAAAAAACTAGGCGCGTCCTCAGACCAATGAGGCTGGTTAAATGAGACACATTTCCACAAAATATCGATGCATCTCCAGGCTATCCGTCAACTCAGGATGGAAATTGGTCGCTAAAAGATTTTCTTGCCGCACGGCAACAATTTCACCTTTGTGTAGAGCCAATATTTTCGTATTTTTGCCGGCACTGATTATTTTTGGCGCCCGAATAAAAACACCGGGGATACCCGGTCCGGCATATGCTCTGCCCACGCTTCCCAAGTCAAACTCCAGCTGCGTCTCAAAACTATCTAATTGCCTTCCATAAGCGTTTCTTTCCACCACTATATTCATCAATTTCAGCCCGTCAGCCTGCTCCCTGCCCACTATTTTCTTAGCCAAAAGAATCGCTCCCGCGCAAGTTCCCCACACTGCCAGCAAAGGCTTTTTATTTTTTCCTGCCGACTTTGCGCGTTTTATAATTTCTTCCCGTAGACCGAATCTTCTGAGCAATTTTCCGATTGTCGTACTTTCCCCCCCGGGAATTATCAGACCACGGACTTGCCTGAGCTGCTCGACGGTCTTTACCAATACCGGCTCAATAGCAATTTCAAGAGTGTCCCCAAGATTTGGGCCCCTCCTGTTTTTTGCCTTCAATAAGGCCAAATCAGCATTTCCACCATTGGTTTTGGGGACACTCGCCTTTCCGGCCACGGTCTTTTGCAAATTTCTAGCCACCCCCCGCAAACTCGCCAGGTGTTCCTCCACCGATCCCTGAATGTCCAAAACACCGATTTTCATTGGCAAAATATTAGCATAAACAATAAAAAACTTCATTTTTAGGGACTAGGCAAATCACTCAAGAATGTGTTAAAATATTTACGAAATAAAGATCATGGTAATGAATGAACAACAAGGAAATGATCGGCCGTCAGTTGAAGGAGTTAATCTGGAGGCTCTGAGCAAAAAAAGGTCTCTTGCGGAAAGAGCCGGCAAAGGGCGAGAATTTCTTTCAGCCAACAATCTAGACATTAACAAAATTGCCAAAGATCTATCGGTTCCACTAACTGATAATCCTGCGGATGATGGTAAATTTGTTACACTGGTAATTAAAATTCAGTCAAAGTTGGGTTTTAAGCCGCGTGACTCTGGTAGCGGTCAGGATGGCATATTTGGTAGAAAAACTTTCGAAGCTTATAAAGAGGCTGTTAACAGATCGAATAAGGAACAGACAAAACTTATTGCAACAGGGAAGAAATTAAGCGGACCAAGCCCGGCGGAGATAGAGGCAATAAATCAAGATCAACTCGAATTGGCTCGCCTGGAAAAAGAACTGGGAAACCCAGAACCGCAGGCTCCAGTTTCTGCTCCCCCGGAACGGCTTCCTCCTGCTGCTGTAGCATCACGACCCACCACCCCATCAATCACCGTAGAGCCGGTAAAAAACCCTGAAATTGCCAGCAGTGGAATAGACCTTCAAGCACCATCAGAGATTTGCATTATTGGTGACTCAAACGCCATGAGACTGGCTCGGAGAATTCCAGCGGCGAAAACTATTGGAGCAGAAGGATTGACCTCTAAACAGGTGCTGAAAATGTTTTCTGACCAGAGTAATTTGGCAAAACTTACAGGGGTGAAACTGGTTTTACTCAGAGTTGGTGGTAATGACGGCGAAGACATTTCTGCGGAAGAAACCTTGGCGAATATAGATAAAATTGTTGGAATATGTAAAAGTCATGGCATTCCCGACATTAGAATCCTGACAAGGCCACCTCATGTGGCTGCAAGCAGAGGAGGAAGAAGAAGTAGGGCATTTGCCCAGAGAGAACTCACCCTGGCAAAATACGGCGAGGGAAAGGCAAAGGACGATAGTGGAACTAAGATAGCCGTTGTGGATCTTTATAAGGAATTGGCAGGAGATCAGAAATTGGACAAAAATGTAAAATTGTCAGAATCTATTGCCGCCGACAAAGGCCATTTACACATGAATGGGAAAGGATATTTAAAAGCTCTGGAAATTATAGCTCGGGTGACAGGCACTCCCAAGATTGCAGAGTGGGCTGCCAAAAAAGCATAAAAAGTTCACAGCCCCTCTGCAAGTTTTTGATATATCTTCGGCCATAATCAAAGTTTTGCAACTGTTTCCGCCGTAATCAATCCCATCACGGCCCCGGGGTAGTACTCCTTGAAAGTGGCAAAAGCCTTCGGATTTTTATTGTTTGAATATTTGGCTTCTATGGCTTTTAG
>CAYZOB010000059.1:0-7285 GCA_964480115.1 uncultured Candidatus Peribacteria bacterium | reverse complement strand
GCAACAGCAACAGCAACAGCCACCACCCCTTCCCCCTCAATTCTATCCGAAAAACTGACAACAAATTTGCAAAAAGAAATTGAGAGAATTACCAAAAATATGCAAGGCACTATTGCCGTCAACATCTTTGATCCGGACACTAAACAATATATCGCACGACTAAACCAAAATAAAATTACCCCATCAGCATCCCTAATCAAAGTGCCAATTCTATTCGCTCTGCATGAAGCTGTAAAGCTTGGCATAGTAGCTGACAGCGATGTTCCACGACTCAAGAAGCATGCCGAAAGAATGATTGCGGATAGCAATAACGACTCAACCAATGAGATTATAAACTATCTTGGCATGAAATTCATAAACCAATCAATACAGAAACTCGGCTTACAAGATACAAAACTTAACCGCTTAATGGTCGGCCCAGGGTCAGGACGAAACTGGACCAGCGCAGAAGACATGACAAAAGCATTGACCCTTGCCATCACGCATGATGCTCCGGCCGGATGGCCCTCCGCCATGGATTTAATGCAAATAAATGGACACAGTGGAGGACCGGGAAGCTTGGGAGAAATGATTCCACAAGATGTCAAAATAGCGCGAAAGTGTGGCCAGATATTTGGTCAAGAACATTATTCAGCCGTTTACACCATCGGCAAGAAAAAATTTGTCATGGTTGTCATGGTCTCGGATTACGATACCAGATATCATGCAAAGGAAGGAATCAGAAAAATCGGCATGCTTGTTTATGATGCCCTGAAGCACAAGGCTTGAACCCCTCATCGAAAACCGCCGGTAACCTAAAGTACCCCTTCCAAATCTTTTTTCATCTCCAACACCGCCGTCCTGGCCGCTTCCGCGTAAGCATCCGCCATCAAGCCCTGTTTTTCGTAAGCAAAAGTAATCCCGCGACTGTTATTCACGATCGCTCCCAACCCATCTTTATTGAAACAAGGCTTCACGTCTTCAGCACCGCCTCCCTGCGCGCCATAACCGGGCACCAAAAAGATCGTCTGAGGCATGATCTGACGCAACTTTCTAGCCTGTTCAGGAAAAGTCGCACCCACCACGGCTCCCACGAAATTATAACCACTGTCCCCCATTTCATCCGCTCCCCAGCTATCGACTAAATGACCAACAATTTCATATAAAGATTTTCCAGGACCGCCGGGATTTTCGACATCTTGCATCACCAAATCTTGCAAATCTCCACTGCTTTTATTGGAAGTCTTCACCAGCACGAAAACCCCTTTCCCATACTTGCGCGCCTCATCCACGAAAGGCTTCACCCCATCCCAGCCGAGATAAGGATTTATGGTAATACTATCCGCCTCAAAAATCGGCATCACCACCTCATCGTCACCCTCAAAAATCGCCACTTCACCCAAAAAAGACTGAGCATAAGCCTCTGCCGTTGAACCAATATCATTCCTCTTGGCATCGGCAATCGTCAGCAAACCCTTAGCTTTCGCATATTTCAAAGTATCTATATAAGCCTTGACACCCTCCGCCCCAAAAATTTCATAGAACGCGATTTGCGGCTTCACCACCGGCACGAGGTCAGCAACAGCGTCGATTATTCCCTTGTTGAACTCCAATAAAGCCCAAGCCGCCGCCGCCGTAGGAGAAAGAGTATCTCCCTCTCTATTTTTAGCCGCCAAAGCTCTTTCTTTAATACTCTCCGGAATCTTATCCAGACGCGGATCCAGCCCCACACAAATCGGATTTCCCCTTTTCTTCACGGCCTCGATTAGCTTATCTGCAAAATTTTGAATCATATAGATGCATTATAGCAAAAAAGACTTTAGGATCAAACCCGAGCTATGTTCAATTTTGAGCGATATTCCTCTATAAGCGCAGTCACAATTTCCGCATGAATAGCTAATTTTGGCGCTGGCAAAGCCTCTCGCACCATCAAACATTCTGCCACAAGCTTCTTCACACTCAACCCCTCCGGAAAAACATTAGTCTCAACAAAATCACAAAAGCTTTCCATAAAATCCATTGCCGCCTGATGTTTTTGTTGATCAACACAAGATTTCTTACCTTTTTCAACTATTGACAATATTCCATCGCCTTCATTCTTAGAAAGTTTAAATTTAAAATCAGAATTCACAATCTCCTGTTGAAACAATTCAATCAATTGGTCCAAAAATGCCATTGCTTCGTCCAAACTCAACCAATCATTAGGCGGATGCAAAAAAATTTCGGAGCCATACCAAGCGAATTCAAAATAATGACAGGCCGCAGCACTCCTCCATCCAATGCATACCTAGCAGCCATACTCAGAATAAAATCAACAACAGCCGAAACCCTCAGCGGCGTAGGCACAATCTTTAAATCAGGAAATCGACTTTTATCAATACCTGCACCCATGGCCAAACTTATACCAACAAATATTAAGAAAAACTATAGCTTTCCCTCAATCTCATCACAAATAGCATTATCCATCGCCTCATTATCAGAAGCATTTGGACCCAAAAGGTTTTTTCATTTCCTTATTAACCTTAACCATTTTTTTCATAAATTTTGATTTAGTAAATTATTAAACCCGGCTATCGTAAAATGTTTATCAGTAGTAAAAACATCTTTGATTTTCAACTCCTTCATCACCACGAAACTCAAACAGTCTGTCATGCTGAATTGATGATCTCTAAATTTATGCATTAAAATAAGCGCATTACTGAAACGTTCTCGACCAGCCTCAATCACGTTTAAATCAGTTACATAAAGATTATGTAAAAACTGAAAAATTTCAATAACCTCATATTTTCCCCTACATCTCAGCCAGGTAACCACCTCTTCCATAACATGATCAGTTGTATAAAGTTCACAACCGTTTTTTTCCAATTTTTCAAAAACCTCACAAGCCAAAAGATGCCTTTCCTCCGCACTCACAGTCATCGCAACAAGACCTCCCGTATCTAAAAAAACTCTGTTTTTCATACCGATTGATCCAAAATAAATTTATCAATTTCATCATTATCAGCATCATTTTTTCCCCCTTTAAACATACCAATAAACGGATATTTTTCTTGAATGGTCATTTTTTTGCTACTTGCTGCCATCTCTTTTTCATATAAAATTCTTGAAAAAGCCGCAAAAGACATATTGCGCTTTGCAGCCTTATTTTTTATAAAACTATATGTTTCAGCAGGTAAATAAATTTGTGTCCTAACCATAAAATTTCATTAAATTTTATTTTTTAAAGCAGAAATAGCCATCTTTCTTTTTCCAGCTTCAATCTTAATTTTTGCATACAATTCATCAGGCAAATTTATCGAAACTCTAACCATATATTCAAATTAAATACCGTATACAGTATAGCAAAGTACTGTATACGGCGTCAAGGCTGGTATGTTGACAAATTAAAAGTTAAAGTGCTAAAACCGTCACATGTCTACGGAATACGAAACTACGCCACCAGATGAAAGAAGCGACCCGTCGGCCAGTATTCCTAGCGCATCAAATCATCAAAACATAGCAGCAAGCATACATGGATTAAGAGTTACTTTGGAAGAAATCTCGCAACAAACAAGTTCGGAAGACCTGATGACAATACTTAGCAAAGCCCGAGAACGGATTGCTGAATGCTTACAACAGACAAGACAAGTGATTACTGACTCAAAAGAAGAGAGAGGCTCGAAAAAAGAAAATTGGCCATTAGTGCATTAGAAAAACTTTCAAACACTACCCCACCTCTTATTGAATCGAGGAAAATTAGAAAATTTATCTCATTCAGAATCATCACGAACCACATAAAAATCACTCAGGCCGATAGAGAAAACCCGTTTGAGGCAATCAATAAAGCCTCGGAAGACATTAGTAATTTAGATGCATTGACGGTAAGAATTGGCAGAATTTGTGACGCATCAGATACCCAACTAAAAATACTTAGAGGGGTTTTGAAACGAGCAAAAGCGGAAAAACGAGAATTTGCGCTCTGGATGGCCGCAGAAACAGAGGCAAAGGCAAGGGAAGAATTCGATGCATTAAGTAGGAAATTACCGCCGGATTTCATACTGGAAAGAGGAGGAAAATTATTCCTCGGTGACGAAGTCCATAAAAAACTGAAATTGGCCGAATAATTTGCGTCACTACGCACATCTTCTACACCCCATATTCTGCGCGATACTCCCTTATCTTGTCCATCATCGCATCATCGATATAAACTTTCCCATTCACTTCACGGCCGTACAAAGCCTCAATCACCTCATCCAGAGTCACGATTGAAAACACTTTGACGCCCAGCTTCTCAATCTCCTCCAGCGCATTTTTCCCTTCATTATTTTTCTCCATTCTGTTCATGGCAATGAGCACCCCCACCACCTGCGGATTGCCGTTAGCCTTCAAAAGTTCTAAAGTCTGACGAATCGCCGTGCCGGCCGTAATCACGTCATCAATCAACAAAACTTTCGTCTGCTCATTTAGTGGCGCCCCCACCAGCAATTTTCCCTCGCCGTGATCCTTCTCTTCTTTCCTATTAAAGCAAAATGATAACTCCTTCCCAAACTCAGAATGTAAGAGACTTGTCGTAACAACCGACAACGGAATTCCCTTATAAGCTGGCCCAAAAATCACATCGCCGGCGACTCCGGAATCCAGAAAAGCCTGCGCATAAGCCCGCCCCAATTCAGTAATTAATTCACCGGTATAAAAACTGCCCACATTCAAAAAATATGGTGCCTTGCGGCCACTTTTCAAGGTAAATTCGCCAAATTTCAGCGCCTGCGCCTTCACCAAAAGTTCGATAAAATCCTGTTTGTATTTTTTCATGTTTAAAAAGTTATTTTGCCATCGCCTGCTTAAAAAAATAATGTTTCCTGCCCTGAGCGTCTCGATGATATTGCCCCATTTCCGGCAATTTTTTCAGATAACCCCATCTCATCACCGGCCCATTTACACAACACAAATCGCCTTTATCATCAATCGCGCACTGCCCGCAAACACCAATGCCGCACTTCATATATTTTTCCATCGACATGTGCGCGTCAACGCCATGTTTTTCGGCAACCTGCCCGCAAGCTTTCATCATCACTTCCGGCCCGCAAGCAAAAACCTGATCGACAGGTCGAAGCCCTCTATTGCCCGATTTTGCCTCACCCATCACCTGATCCAAAAGCTGGGTTACATAGCCCTTGAATCCTTGTGAACCATCATCGGTGGAAATATGCAAATTCACACCCAGTGCCAAAATTTTCTCACTATAAAGCAGCAAATCCTTATTCCTCGCCCCACTCAAAAATTCCACCAGGCAACCGATTTTCACAGCTTCATGAGCCACAAAATACATTGGCGCCGCGCCATATCCACCCGCCACCAGTGCCAAATGTTCACCGGCTTTAAATTTATAAAAAGTACCTAGAGGTCCACGCACACCGATTTTATCGCCCACTTTCAGCGTATGCAAAGCCGCAGAAAAAGGTCCCACGGCACACACCGTCACCCAAAATTCTTTTTCATCCGCAAAAGCAATGGACATAGGCTTTTCATCCACTCCGGGAATCCACATCATCAGAAACTGGCCGGGCTTGGCTCGCCCTCCGGCAGCCCCCACACCGAGATTATATTCAAAAATAAAAGTCTTGGTCGTCGCATTTTCCTGAATAATTTTAGCAATCTGCAGGATCTGAAATCTCGAATCGAATTTTTTAATATTCATAATTTATGCTAAACTTCACAATCAAAGATTAACAGATTATATGGAATTACATCAAGCTAGTATTACCGAAGAAACCCTAGGCAGTACATTTGGTGGCAGAAGCTCGATAAAATTAACCATCGCAGAAGAAAGCCTTACCAAAGAAGAAATTAGTGCAATTCATGAAGCAGTGAAAGAGGATTTTCTTAACATAGGGCGGGAAATACGCGCCAAAATAATAAAGGCGGGCATAGCAATCACCTCTATTTTCAAAGCAAAAGAACCGGGTGAAATTCTGCATAGAAACTTTGGCGTAGAAAAAGCAAAAAAAGAGTCACCATACACAAAACAAACTCCAACAACTTATGTGGATTTCAGGAAAAAACATGTTATACAATAACAGGAGGTCGGCCAGTTAAACCGGTACTGAAAAATTAGCTTTTCGGGACGTCCCGGCGTTTTGTTCTAGAATTAGCACATCAGATGCAACCATTCCGGAATAAAACGCAGTCTCGGGAACACACTTCGGTAAATCTCACGCACACCCATTCGACTGATTGGCAAAAGTTTGAATCTGCATACGAGCTAAAAATTATCTTAAACTTTATATTTTTGCAAAAAAAGCCTACCATTTGCTCATAAAGGCAAGAAAATTACTTTATACCCGCCCCGATAATCTCCTCCACACTCTTCACCCCATTCCTCTCGCACCACTCATCCATTTCCTTCACCACTTTGCCAAAACCCTCCGCGCCGCGATAATAAACCATCGTGCCGATGCCCACCAGTCGCGCGCCGGCCATCATAATTTCGATTGCGTCCTCGCCGGTCATTATTCCACCTGTGCCGATGATCGGCAGCCCTGTAGCTTTATAAACTTCATACACCGCCTTCACCGCCGCCGGCTTGATCCCCGGCCCGGAAAGCCCACCTGATTTATTGGTTAAAATCGGCCTCCTCAGCGTCACATCTATGCCCATGCCATACAGAGTATTGATCGCGCAAAATCCATCCGCCCCCGCGTCAGCGCAAGCTTTAGCGATTTCGCCGATATTGTAAACATTCGGCGTTAATTTAATAATCACGGGCTTTTTCGTCCTCGCCCGCACCGCACGCGTCGCACTCGCAGCATCACCCGCCACACACGCAAAGGGCTTGCCGTGGGCATCTTCCACATTCGGACAAGCGATGTTTACTTCAATAATATCCGGCTCGCATTTGCTGATTTCCTCGGCCAATTGACCAAAATCACTAATACTCGCCGCCACAATATTGGCAATAATCGGCGCCAGCTTCTTCTTATTATACTCCGGAAAAGTCTCACTCGCCGCCTTTTCCATGCCAGCATCGGAAAGCCCGACGGCGTTGAGAAAATAGCTCTCGGTCCCATACATTGTCGGATTTTTATGGCCAATATTTTCGTGCAGCCAAATGGACTTTGTCGTCACACCACCCGCGCCTTTTCGCACAACATTGCGCAAACCACTCGCCGTCACACCAAGAATTCCCGAAGCCAACACCGTCGGATTCCCGAACTTCACTCCACAAAAATTTACTTCAAGGTTTGGCATGAAACCAGGTTATCAGATACAATCCGGAAAATCTAGCACTTCAGCAAGCAATTCAAGCTTGCTTTTTAATGATAGCATC
>CAYZOB010000058.1:0-17185 GCA_964480115.1 uncultured Candidatus Peribacteria bacterium | reverse complement strand
GACTATCATCATCAAAGCGAAAATACACAGGGCTATGATTGAAATGAAACCCCCGGGTTTTCCTCCAGAATTTTCTGTCATTGAAGAAAGATTTAAAATTTACCGCAGTATATCATGGAAAATTTCCCAGTAAATAATTTCGAAATGTTTCAGGCTGGATCAGGGTTGGTATTGCTTGTCGCACTTGAGTGTATGTTTATCGGCATTAAACCAAAACTGGTTATTCGTGTATTCAAAAGTCATTTGACATTTTTCTATTTGGGTCACGAGCAAAGTATCAGGATCGAGGGAGTCTATTACCCAATAATAGCTGGGCAAATCCTTTCCAGAGCTATACATTAAACTATTTTTCCCTTGAGCATTAGTCATGAAAATCATTGCTCCTCCATCGTAATAAAAAGATGAGTAACTGCCATTTTCATCATGAAAAAAATCACTAAAATGATTATCTTTCCAAAGGTTTACCAACAATCCGGGCTCCCCATATTTTTGAAAAAACAAATAGACTTCTTTATCTTTTTTGCAAATTTGCTCCAGATCCAATATTGTTTTATCAGTCTGAAGTTTATTATAAAGTCTCTCAAATTGAAGTGAAAATTTTGTTGTCGTCTCATTATCTCCAAGTATTTTTTGCAATTCTGCTTGCAGCTCTGAGGATTGAATAAAATTGGTGCTTAGCTTTTTAACATTGTCATCTTTCATCAATCTGCTGAAATTCTTCGTACAGTATGAGTCAGCTTTAGCCATTAGTTCCGGAATTTGTTTCATTATAAAAGTGGAATTTGTAAGAACCTGATTTATCTTTGCAAAATCCGTCCCCGAATAGGGATTACGGCCAGGCGTTTCAGTGGTGGATACTTTTTGGCAGCCTGTAAATATAAAAAAAGAGAGAAAAATTAGGGAAATTAAGCGTTTCATAAATTTTGATTATTTTTTAATTATTAACAATAGGCACTTGTTTGTTTTTTTTGCAATCATTTAGTGTGGAACAATGTTGTTCAACACTTTTTTCGACTGTTTTTCGGCTTACTCAAGGCTTTTATTTTTTTTGTTTTTTAAAAAGATTTGCAAATTTTTTTTTTGTATTAGCATTGGGGGTGCATTGTGATTCGTACGTGAATAAAAGGATCAAAACATAAAGATACCCAAGTTCCAGAGAATCTACTGTCTAGTTTGAACTTTTGCCGTGAAATACACGGCGTGTTCTTTGACATCTCGGTCTGTTTAACAACAAAAGAAAAGAGGAAACGTTATGTTGAACAATATTTTCAGGCTGCTGCCGGTCATCATGATGATGGCGGCGTGCGGCACGAAAAATGGTCAGAGCGGAAGCATGGATGCCATGTCGACGGAGGTCGTCTACGGCAAGGCCAAGATGGCGTTGTCCGAGAACGACTTCATGATCCCGGTGCCGCAAGGCAACGACTGGGAGATCACGCAGTCCTGGGGCGATCACTGTCTCTATTGTGACAGTAAATACCCCGGTGGCACGTCGTTCTGTAAGGATAGCCATAACTCCGATTCTGCCAAGTACGGTTGGGATTTCAATCTTTCTGATGATCTTGGCAAGTCGGTGCTGGCCAGTGCAGACGGCACCGTGAAGACGGTCAAGAACGGCAAGGATAAAGATGAGAAGTATCTCGGTGGCAGTTGGGGAAACACCATCGTCATCGAACATGACAACAACATTTGCACGCGTTATGCTCACCTCAATGATGATTCCATCGTTGTCGCTGAGCAACAGAAGGTCTGCCAAGGCCTGAAGATTGCAGGAATCGGCAAAACCGGTAATGTTACAGGTCCGCACCTCCACTTCCAGTTTGAAAACTGTGAGGATCATCTGCCTATAAAGATGGGCTTCAACGATGGCAACGGCGAGCCTACGTGCATCATGGGCAAAGACATCTACACCAACGGCATCTACACGGCCCTCAAGCTGACCAATGTGGAGAAAACCTCCTGCAACATGTTCTGTCCATACAACAGTACCTGCAAGAACAAGGATCAAGCTATCGATAAATTCTATGATCTCAATACCTCCGATTTGATCAACTACCCACCCATTCAATACCTCTGGCAAGAGTGTGTGTTCTCCGAAAAGGCGGATGGCCTCTTCCACGAAGAATATTTGATCACGAGGGCGGAAGCCCTCAAGATCGCCATGATTACTTTCGATCTTACCAAAGACTGCAAGGCCAAGACTGAACCTTTCACGGATGTATTTCCCTGGAGCTGGTACTATCCCTACGTGGTTTGCGGTGTAGAGAAGGGCATCATCAGCACGGTGAATACCAAATTCAATCCAGAAGATCCGGTCAACTTTTCCGAAGCGGCCAAGATTGCGGTGGAAGCTGCAGTCAAGTCCGGCAAGACGGACATCAAGCCTGAGGCCGGGTTCACCTTTCCAAAGATCGGTAAGAGTCACTGGTCCTACAAGTACCTCCAGACCATCGCTTACTACAACGGCATCAATGCGGATCTTTTGCAAAAAAAGCCGGATGCTACTGTCATGCGTAATGAGTTTGCCAGGATGATTGCGGCGCTCTCTCCTTGCTTCTGCCAGACGAATAGCTGTTACAAGGGCTACGAGTGCAATAAGGCCAACTACATCTGTCAACCTCTGGAAGTGTCGAAAGACGAAGATCCCGGGAACGGAAACCAGGCCGGCGGTGGCGGAACGAATAAGGGCGATGTCGAAAAGATTTGTTTGGGTACCCAGCAAGATGCCTGTAGTTCTTCCGACGTTGACGCCAAATCCAAAGCCTGCATTCCCTTCTGCAACAGCGGTGCCTGGGAATGTGGTGACGATGGCTGCGGCGGTGATTGTGGTCCTTGTGCCAGTGGCATGTACTGTGAGGGTGGATACCGCAAATGCTATCCCATCTGCAAAGCCCAAAGCTGTGCCGAACTGGGATGTGAATGTGGTAATTGCTGGTATAACGGGCCCGGCTGCAGCGGCCTGGGAACTGGCTGTGGTGAATGCCCGAGTGGCAAGATCTGCAGCGCCAATAAAAAGTGTGAGTCCGATCCCTGCTACAACTGTCCTCCGGGTCAGTGTGTGAATGGTCAGTGCCTCTTTGATATCAATAAGTGGAAGTGCGATCCGGCAAAGGGCTTCTACATGAACGCGGCTTCCGCCGGTGGTACCTGGGAAATTGCTCAGTCAGGCCCGGATAGTGATAACTACGGCACCGTCAAGGTGCCGATGCTCAAGGCGTGGCCTAGCTACAACAAGCCTGGTCCTTCGGTCAAGCTGAGCTGTTATGAGTTGCCTACGATGTTTTTGATCAAGGGCGGTCCGAATGGTGTTAAGCTTCTGGTCGAAGACAACACTTTTCCTCCGCTGGAGATCTGGCAGCCTTACAACGGTTCTCTCACTTTCAATCCCGCCACTACTCCGACTCTCACTACCTACAGCGTGGATTCTTCCACTCCAAACCTCACCATGCTGGTGCGGCTGAGAGCTCCCATTTGCACCACGGCCACATGTCCTAAAGGAAAGATCTGTGTGAGTGGTCAGTGCAAGATGGATCCCTGCCTCAAGTGTTCGGCCGGCACCATCTGTGTCAGTGGCACGTGTCAGCCCGACCCTTGCTACAACTGTCCGACCGGCTATGCTTGTCTGAAAGGCAAGTGTGTGACTCCTGATTCCTGTCTCAACTGTCCTGCGGCCACTTCTTGTCCTCAATACAAGTGTCCAATTGGCAGTAGCTGCTTCAGCGGCGTGTGTCTGTCCATCCCTTGTCCCACAACATGTTCCGCCGGCACCATCTGTGTCAGTGGTAAGTGTCAGCCGAAACCCTGCCCCGTATGTTCCGCCGGCACCATCTGTGTCAGTGGCACGTGTCAGCCCGATCCCTGCTACAACTGTCCGGCCGGAAAGTGTGTGAACGGTAAGTGCAAGACAAATACCTGCAAGGACTGTCCACCCTCCACCCTCTGCCCCCAGTACAACTCCAGCTGTCCCCCCAAAAGTGTCTGCTTCAGCGGAGTCTGTCTGAGTCAATAGACGGCTGCAATGTGTCTCCCACCTCTTAGAACCCATAAACAATTAAACAGACAGAGAAAATGCGAAGGGAGTTGGACTTTTAGTTCAGCTCCCTTTTTGCTGTGCCGGTTTGTGGTTTGACCTTGCTTAGCAAATAGGATAACTTGAGATTGTTTATGGCAAAGAAAAAAATTCAAATTGGCTCCGGTCGACGACTCCCTTCGACACTCCGCCTTGGCTCCGGTTACGCTGATGTACTCATCGGTCTGCAATATGGCGACGAAGGCAAGGCCAGGATTGTTGATATGTTAGCCAAAGATTATGATGTGATTGCGCGCTTCAACGGTGGCGCAAACGCAGGACATACCATCGAAACTAAAGATGGCGGCAAGGTCGCGCTTAATCAAGTTCCTTCCGGGATTTTCTATCCGGGAAAAATTCTCTATATCGGTTCGGGCTGCGTGGTGAATGTGGAAAAATTGGCCATTGAAATTGAAAAACTGAAAAACCTGAAAGGATCTACATCTAAAGCCGGGCAAGTAAAAATTGATCTCAGCAAGCGCCTCAGAATTTCCTGTCAGGCCAGTGTGGTTCAGCCACATCATCTACTCATCGATGCCGAGACCGGCAAGACTATCGGCACTACCAAAAATGGCATTGGTCCCTGTTATGCTGATAAAGCTCTGCGCATGGATGGCGAGCGTCTGCTCAATATCAAGCTCGGTGATCTCCTGGATGATTCACAAGAATATTTCAAGAAAATTAAAGCAAATTATTTGGCGGTTTGCGGAAAATATGGAATGGATCATGCGCATGCGGACATGATCATCGCGACGATGGAAAGTTTTTTCAATCGTATTAAAGAATATATTGAACCCGACACCCTTTTTCTGGAAAAAAAAGCGAAAAAAGGCGCAAGAATTTTGTTTGAGGGAGCTCAATCGGTAATGCTAGATATCACTAAAGGATCGGTTCCTTATGTGACTTCCAGCAATACAGTCACGGCATCGGCTTACGTCGGTGGCGACCTTTCTCCCTCATATCATCGCAAGACTATTGGCGTCGCTAAGGCGATTATGTCACGTGTTGGTCACGGACCTTTTGCTTCGGAATTGGGTGGAGAACGTTCGGAAAAATATTGTATGTCGACAGAGGGTGGCAAGACTAAATATCCGCAGGCGGTAGAGGCCAAATATGAGATAGAGAAATTACTGAAATCCGGAGATTATTTTGATATCGGCGTGGCTCTCCGAATTCTTTCTTATGAATATGGAACGGTTTCCGCCCGTCCGCGTCGCGTGGGAATGCTCGATCTGGTGCAATTGAAGTATGCAATTTTGATGAATGGAGTGAATGAGCTGATGATTAACAAATGTGATATGTTGAATGTTTTCGCGCGCACGAAGAGAGGTGTTTTGCCAATTGTTGATGGGTATAGTTTGGAGGGGCGCGATATTGATTATGTGCCAGGCACGGTGAAGGCTTATTACAATGTGAAAACCAATGTGAAATACAAAAAATGTTTCTCAGAGGATATTAGCGGTGTGAAGAAATTTGCAAAGCTGCCTGCGGAATTGCGGGCGTTATTGAAAGAAATAGAGTCCTACTGCGGATGTAAAATCGCCGGCGTGGGTGTAGGTCCGGAGAGGGAGCAGTTTGTTAGAGTGTAGGAGGTTCGATTTGATACCCACGTGGGGTGTTTTTAATCTGTAAACTTGTACAAGTTGCTTTAGCAGTCTATTTTTGCGAGAATTGGGCGGACGAGGAGAGAGGCAGCTTGACGTAACCTATTTTTCAATTCTGCCGTGTTCATATGAACACTTTCTAACCTGTAAATTTAAACAATTATGGCTGCCACACAAAATACTCAGACACCTCGGACTCCACCTGCTGATGACTTTTTCATCGCCACTCTTCCCTATCACGCTGCCTCACCAGCAGGCAAAATCCAAATCACTCCTTCCAAGCCGCTGAACAATAAGCGCGACCTTTCGCTCGCCTATACGCCAGGCGTTGGCGCGGTGTGTAAGGAAATCGCCGCTCACCCGGAAGACGTCTGGAAGTATACAAATCGCGGAAATACCGTAGCGGTGATTAGTGATGGCACGGCGATTCTCGGCCTTGGAAATATCGGCCCGGAAGCCGGTCTGCCGGTAATGGAAGGCAAGGCGGTGCTGTTCAAAAAATTCGCGGATATCGATGCTTATCCTCTATGCCTAAGCTTTAAGCACCTCGAATCTTTGCCGGCCGATAGGCAGGCACGTGAACGCATGGAAGCTTTCGTGAGCGCGGTGCGTGTGCTGGAGCCGAATCTTGGCGGAATTAATTTGGAAGATATTAAGGCGCCGGAGTGTTTCGAACTTTCCGCGCGTCTGGACGCGATGATGGATATTGCGGTTTTTCATGATGATCAATATGGCACGGCGATTGTGATGTGCGCGGGGCTGATGAATGCTTTGAAGGTAGTGGGGAAAAATTTTGCCGAGGTGAAAATTGTGATGAATGGAGCCGGCGCGGCCGGAATTGCCTGCGCGAAATTATTGCTGACTTTCGGCGCGCGGAAGGAGAATATTTTTGTGTGTGATACGAAGGGATTGATTGTGGATGGGCGCGAAGGTTTGAATGAGGAGAAAAAGGAATTTGCGCAAAAAAGTGTCACCGGTGAAACTTCTTCGCCTGGCGCGATCCCCCAATTGTCTGACGTCATCGAAGGCGCGGACGTCTTCATCGGCGTATCCGCAGCCGGCACTCTGAAACCCGAGATGGTCAGCAAAATGAACAAAGACTCAATTATTTTCGCGATGGCCAATCCCGTGCCGGAAATTATGCCGGACGAGGCTTTGCGCGCCGGGGCCCGCATTGTGGCAACCGGCCGCAGCGATTTCCCTAATCAGGTGAACAATGTTTTGGGCTATCCAGGAATTTTTCGCGGCGTATTGGACACTCGCGCTTCGACTGTAAATTTGGAAATGAAAATGGCCGCCGTACAGGCGATCGCTTCGCTGGTGAATGACCCAGTTGATGACTTTATAAAGGGCTTATTGGAGAATGCTTATCCGGAAGAAAAGTCGTTATTTGGAACAGAGTACGGTCTGAGTGAACGCTACGTCCTGCCTAAGATTTTTGATTTACGTGTCGTGCCACGAGTAGCGCGAATGGTGGCGGAAGCTGCGATGAAAACCGGCGTGGCAAGAGTGAAGATTGAGGATTTGGAGAAGTATGAGAAGAGTGTCTTCGAAAGGGTGGAAAAGGGGTGGAGGTAGGGCAAAAGCCGTACTAACCCTTTCCAAAGGGTATACCAAAAGTCGGATTTTAAGTTTAGGCAAGTGGAAGTGAGTGCGAGCCTATACACTTTGTTAGAGTCCCAACTATATACTGAAGAAGCTCTATGGAATTGTTGACGAAAAGTTCAAGAAAAACGAAATCTCAGACAAAATCCACAAAAGCTTCATCGACAAAAGATAAATGGTCAAGTCTGTTTCTGCATGCGCTAAACAAAGGGGTGAAAAATAAAATAAAAACTGATTAAGTTAACTAGATATATTTAGGGTGAAGGCAATAAGCTAAAAACTCCAAGCCTGGTTGCGTTCAACAATATTGCGAATGGGTTTGATGTTCCGATGTGGAAGCTGGTGAAGTGAGAGTGAGATTACTTCTTTTCTAAAGCTTTTGGTGCATTCTCAATGGTGTGCACTAATAAATTAAGAGCTGCTTCCACTCTTTCCAGATCACATTTTTTTGCTCGTGGCTTATTCAAATGGAATGTATTCCGGACATCATTTAATTCTAAAATATCATCTGCAGTTTTATCCTGTATTAATTTTTTGGCTTTGAAAAAAATCACTAGTCCATGTAATCCAATATCATAATCTTGCTTTTCTACTTTAACTTGAACAGCTATCACCAAAGGTAATTTGGCTTTATTCATATGGCCAAATTCGGGAGGCAACATATGTACAAATTTATACTCGCTATGTTCAATCTTTTCTCCTCTTATCTTATAAAAATATAATAATACCGCCTCTATTACCGAAACCACGTATAAAATTATTATTCTATATACTTCTTCTTGATATAATTTATTATGCTCATCACCTTTTGATTGTTCATGAAAATTATAGATAAAATCTATAGAATCTTCTAATGTTTTGCGAAGGTCTTCATCTTTGATAAAATCCAGCTCTTTCATATGTTTCTGCTATATCTCTTTGTGCACCATTTTTAAAAGCTTGGAAAGTGAAGGAAGGCCTTCTCTTTTCAGTTCGGTATGAAGTTGTGCGTCTGAGCGATAATTCAAATCTACTCCATATTTTTTTTCTATAGTTTTAACTAACGTATCGCTGCGCTTTTTGTGTACTAATTTACTCATATTTGGAGTGTAACATATCCTGCTATTTGCAGCTAAGCATTTCTCTTATATTGTCATCAAACTCTTTTGAACCTTCCAGAAGCAATTTTTCTTTTTTCGTTAAAGTAGTGCGTTTTTCATTGCGCTTTAACATTCTTTCCAAGTCGTCAAATGACTCATCGGAAAGCAAGATTGGCTCTCTAGGAGATTTCACTTTCATACACATTAGCTGGTTATGTTGCTAGGATAACACGTTAAAATATTATTTCATTTTTTTTAGCTACCCACAATTATGAGAAAGTTTTCAAATAATCAAGTTTTGGCAGAGTATAAAAGAGTGCGGTAGGAGTGGTGTTAAGAGAAAGCGGATTTTAAGTTTGGGCAAGTGGAAGTGCGAGCCTATTCACTTTTTAGAGGCCCAACTATATACTGAAGAAGCGCAAGAACTTTTAACCCAGAAGCTCTATGCAATTGCTGACGAAAAGTTTCAAAAAAACGAAATCTCGGACAAAATCTACAAAAGTTTCATCGACAAAAGATAAATGGTCAAGTCTCTTTCTGCATGCGCTAAACGCGGTATAATATTTTTTTATTAAAGCCTGATTGGAAGGCGCTGACAGATGGGTTGAGTGAGCATATTTGGAAGAATAGAAAATTATAACCACTCGTCCACTCCTCCATGATGTGAACAAGTGCCTCTCCTGTGTTGGCTGAAACTGTAAGTTCCATCTCTGCATATCGCCGTGGCTCCTGTTGGCTTTGAACTGTAATAAGTCGGTGACTGTACTGTATTTCCGGATGAATTAACGTAGGATTTAATCGGTGCAGGAATAGTTTTGTGAACATTCGTGGTTGGAGTAGTAACTGTGCTCTGCTGTTGAACTGAAACAGTAGTCTGTGGAACCTGAACGTTACTTGAAGGAGTAGATGCGTTAGCAATGCCGATAGCAATAAGTATAAATGCACCCCAGCCGACAGCTGCTTTTTGCAGGTTTTTCATGAATTGATTTTATTGATAAAGCTGAAAGCCAGAGACTTTTTTGAAAACTGGATGACACTTAGTCTGCGATGCGCATTATTTTTCCGCCAGTTAGCACAATATAGCCACCAGTAGAAACTGTTTTGAAAACCACAAATGGATATTGATCTTTCAAATCAAATTTCGTCTCGCTTAACACGTTTCCACCTAGATCCAGCTTGACTAGGATAGGAATATTCACAATGTTGCCGTTTTCTATAGCGTCTTTTCTTCCTAAATAAATTAGTTCATTTTTTTTGGAAATATCAATAAATTGAACTGATGATCCATCATATGGTCCGTAACCGTAATCTTTTTCCCAATTTTTTTGCCATATTTGCAGTCCAGAAGTATCAAATTTAGTTATTGAATCAAATTTAGCTGCAATAAAACCGCTACCAACTGCCTTGACTGAGTAAATTTCCCCCCACCCCACATTCTCGTATTTTGATTCATATTCAATATCACCAGTTTCGTTGACTACAGCAATCCAACTAACCCAGCTGGCACTAATAACCTGGTGTCCAGCAACAACATATTTTCCATTATTAATTGCCGATAAATCGGTAAAATATTTATACGTTGCTCCCCCCACCTTATACCACAATATATTGCCGCTTGAATCAACTTTGGCAAATAACCCACCTCCCAGATCTGGATATCCTGAAGTACTCAAATTACCTCCAATAATAAACCCATTTTCAGCATTGACTATTTTCTCAAAACTTAGAGTATAAGAAAAAAATTGCCCCTTATCATAGTTGCCAACAATTATATTCTCAGGACCATAAGTTTTTTCAGTTAAAATATTACCTTCCTTATCTATTTTAAGAAAATATCCGTGTGTCTGACTTAAACTTGTTGTGCCCTGAATAAATTTACTTCCAACAATTACATAACCATCGTTAATAACCATCACAGAAATCAAAGAACAATTGCATTGAGAATTTGTAACAACTTTTTGCCACTCTGCTTTTCCATATTTATTTAGTTTTATGGCGGTAGGATTTCCATTTTCATTACCAACTGCAATGAAACCACCGTCGGGAGTTTCTGCAATCGCAGTGATGTTCCCATCGTAGATCCACAGAATCTCTTGAGCGCTTGGAGCTTGTACTAACACAGAAACTGTTAAAGAATTGGTAAGATTTCCGTCTGTAACCGTAAAAGTAACTTTATATTCTCCATTTTCACCGTAATTTGGTGTCCATGAAAATATTTGATTTTCAAATTTAGCACCATTAGGCAAATTTTTAGCGGAATAACTCAAGATGTCTCCATCTTTGTCAGTGCCAGAAACTGTGAATTTCAATTCTTTTAATATTGTAACCGTTTGATTAGGTATCGCCTCAATCACCGGCGCACTATTCACATTCTTCACCGTTACTGTGACAGGAGAGGAAGCCTGGCCGCCTTTGCCGTCGGTGACGGAAAAATTGATCTTGTATTCGCCCGCCTGCTGATAGTCTGGCGTCCAGGAGAAAACGGCGTGCTGAGTGCCAGACTGAAGTGGGCCGGGAACCGGAGCGTTTTTGTCGATTAACGAGCCGGTGGGCAAGCTGTCCGCTGAAAATTTCAGTTCGTCACCGTCTTTGTCAGTTCCATATAAATATATTTCATACTTCTCACCTTCGTTAATTTCCGTTTTTTCCATGACAACCATCAACGTTGGCACGTGATTTATAGGGACACAGACACCATCTTGTGCTTGATAATTTCCCAATTCGGCGCAATATTTCTGTATGGCGTAATATTTTTTATCTTTACCACAAGCCCCTTCCATGACATAAGTCTTGCCATTTGAGAGAGTTTGGGAATAATCCAGCTTGCCTTTAGGATAAAGATCGGACTTTACCATGCCCATTTTCATGAAATTTATTCCATCATCATCAGTGCAATAAGTGGCTAAAGGCTCCTTATCCTTGGCGGCTTTTTGAAGAGCTTTTGCCTCGCAGACCTTGAATTCTTTGGGCTTCTTAACAAGCGACTCGCAGTCGGTTTTCATATATTCCCAGTATTTCTGCTTCTGGTAATTGTTGAGATCATTAAAAGTTGTTGCAGAAACTGTCTGGGTGGCCAGGGTTAAAAGAAGGAATATACTAGTGATTAACAGATTGAAACGTTTCATTGTATGGTTGGTTATAAAAGCATGGCACTATATGTGACTTTTGGTGTTTTGTCAAGGGGTGGTTTTACAGATTAACTCCAGATCAAGCCCTTCTCATGGGGTCATTATACTCTTGAGATTGCTACGGCAAAGTGGATTTTAAGTTTAGGCAAGTGGAAGTGAGTGCCGGTCTGTTGACGGTGAGCGTATACTCACCTAAGATGCTGCTATGATCGATTCAAAGGAATTACAAAAACAATTTGGAAGTAAATATATTAAAGAAAGTGAAAAAGCTATCGAGCTGTTGGCATTTGAAAAAATTTTGAGAGGTCAGGCAAACCTTATAGAAAAATATGAAGAACTTTATGGTGGAGATATAAGTACCGATATTGCGCTCCGATTTTTCATCGAAGATGGATACGAAGGAACAAACAGTAATGTATTTCATAAGCCCGCAGTATTTTTAAATAACTCAGTATTTGAAAGATATATTTCAAACAAAAAAGGCAAAGGTAAGGTAGTATTGTTTACCGCAGGAGGAACAGGAGCTGGAAAAACCTCATCCTTAAAAGCTTTGGATAGATCAGGAGTTGCATTCAGTTATGACTCAAATTCATCAGTATTTGATACGGCAGTTAAGAAAATTAATGCTGTTCTAGATGCAGAATATGAAGTGTTCGTCGCATACGTACATCGGCCGGCTACTAATGCATTTTCAGAGGGAGTTATTACGCGAGCCATATCTTTTTTATATGATGGAGAACCACCTCGAACAGTTCCAATTCCTGCCCATATCAAAACTCATGTTCAATGTCCTTTGGTAGCATTAAAAATATACGAATATTACAAAGGACATCCAAAATTTAATCTTGTGGTTTACGATAATAGCTACAAAGAAGGAGAAGCAGCCGTAGTTCCTATTCACTTTTTAGAGTCCCGACTATATACTGAAGAAGCTCAAGAACTTTTAACCCAGAAGCTCTATGGAATTGTTGACGAAAAGTTCAAGAAAAATGAAATCTCAGACAAAATCTACAAAAGCTTCATCGACAAAAGATAAATGGTCAACCCTGTTTCTTCATGCTCTAAACAAGGGGGTGAAAAATAAAATAAAAACTGATTAAGTTAACTAGATGTATTTGATTTCAATTCTTTAGCGGATGACCGCAAAGCTGATTTTAAGTTTGGGCAAGATCAGTATATAATTGCACCATGATTTCAACTTTATCGCTAACCACCAAGCTCACTCTAAACAACGGCGTGCAGATCCCCACAATCGGCCTCGGAGTTTATCAAATTCCATTGGGTGAGCAGACGGAAAATGCAGTGTCGTGGGCTCTGGAAGCCGGATACAGACATATCGATACGGCCGCGTTTTATGGGAATGAAAAGGACGTCGGGCGGGCGATTAAAAAAAGCGGCATTCCGCGCAATGAAATATTTGTGACGACGAAAGTGATGAATTTGTTAAGGCCGGAGAGAGCATTTTATCAAAGTCTGGAAAATCTGGATTTGGGCTACATAGACCTCTATCTGGTACATTTCCCTTTTCCTCTTCTACGCAAACGGGCGTGGAAAATTCTGGAGAAAATTTATAAAAAAGGCGATGTAAAAGCGATTGGCGTAAGTAATTATTCGGCTAAACAGGTTGGACAGCTTTTGCGGTACGCAGATGTGGTGCCGGCAGTGAACCAGGTTGAATTCAGTCCGTTTCTTTATCGTAAAGAGCTTCAAAATTACTGCAAGAGCAAGGGCATATTACTCGAGGCTTATAGTCCCCTGACACGTGGTCAAAGACTGGGTAATGATGTGATAGGTGAATTAGCCGTCAAATATGAAAAAAGTTCAGCACAAATCATGATTCGTTGGTCGTTACAGCATGGCCTGATTGTTTTGCCGAAGTCTAGTAATCGCCAGCGCATTGCTGAAAATAGCCACGTTTTTGATTTTGAAATTAGTGCGGAGGATATGGAAAAACTGGATGGCTTGAATGAGAATTACAGGTCACTTTTTCACTAAAACTGCAAATTTACAGATCAGAATCTCGTGATGTCACGGAAATTAGACATGTAACCATTTAACGATCCGGGTGATAAGGCAGTACAGCTTTCGGACGAAATCGGACGAAAGTTGATGTTCCAATCCCCGAGCTGCCACATATACCTATGCAGCCATAGGCCTTTCAATTATAATTCCGGCATGATCCATTCCAAGAAAGTGCCAAAAGGTTTTACGCTGGTGGAGATTTTGCTGGTGGTTTTCCTGGTCGCTATTTTGGCGGTGGCGGCGCTGGCCAGTTTCATTAATTCTACCGGGACTTTTAGTTTTCTAGGAGGGTATCAGAGGGTGATGTCTACTCTGCAGATAGCCAGATCTTTTGCAGTTAGCAATAGGCAGTATAAGGGAGAAACGCAAAACAGGTACGGGGTGTGTATTGGTACCAATATGGCTTTAGCCTTTGTGGATAATGGTGATAAAAGTTTAAAGTTTGATCCATCGGCGAGTGATAGTGTGGTGGTGGAGAATTGTTTGATTAGTAAGGATACTAATCCAGCGAGTACAGCGGGTGATGCGAAATTCGACTCGATTTTGGTGGATAAAAATTTCAAATTTACGAAATATAATTTGGGGGCTTTGAAATCGGATGGAAAAACGTCGATTGATTTGCCGATTTTTATTTATTACGAGGCGGGAACAGGTGATCTGGCCATTTTTGACAATAAAAATACCGGGATAAAAAAAAGTGAGGAAAAATTTATTATTTTAACCTTTTCCGAGGGTACGAAGTCGAAGAAATATTTAAAAATAAATCAAGTTTCCGGGCTGGTGGAGGAAGTGGGTGCGCCGGTAGCTGTTCCTTAATTACTGCCTGGAAAAATTTGTTAGCAAAAACCTCACCTTGAACTATAATTCACTTATGCTTCATCCAAAAAATCCCAAAACGGCCGGTATGATTTTGACCGAAGCCCTGGTGTCAATCGCCGCTTTGGCTATAGGAGCGATAGCTTTAGGCTCTATTACATCCAATGCAGTTTACACAACAATTCTTTCCAAGGACTACCTGGTAATCGAAGGTCTGCTAAATGAAGGTGATGAAATAGTGAAAAACATTCGTTATGCCAATTGGTTATTAAAACCTTCAGATGAAACTTGTTGGCTGAGATTGATACCGGATAATTCAGCTGATGGCGGATGTGGCTCCAATGTCTTGGAAGGCAAAAATTACATTTTAGTTTTGAAAAACGGAATTTGGCAAATGGAATTGATTGGAGGCACGGATCTAAATCTGAATAAACAACAGGCCAATTTTCGATTCCAAATTTATTTGGGCAGCGATAATGCAGCTCCGGGTTATTTTGCTGCATCGGCAGTGCCGGTTGAGCCAAGCATCAGTAAATCAAAATTTTTTCGCAGTATTAAATTTACCGAAGTGGCGTCGGGCTATTCTACGGCCACCTATGCCGTAAAAATCCAGTGGAAAGAGGGCGCAAAAACCCGTGAAGTCATAAAAAACACCACTTTATATAACTATTTGTAATGTACAAGAAAAAAGGTTTTACATTAGCGGAAGTGCTGATTGCCATGAGTCTTTTTACTGTCGTAGCGGTCATTGCGGCCGGCATGCTGGTGGACATCGTTCAGTTACATAAAAGAAGTTCGATTCATAATCCACTTTATCACGATGCGAGAATTATCATGCAACAGCTGAGCAAACTTGTGCAGAGCGGCACGATTGATTATGAGGAATATTATAGTATCAAGGTGGTGCAGGGAAAGCAGTATATTGCTAACAAATTGCCAAGTGGTGGGCCGTATTACGGCATAAACGGCGGGGTTTATTCCAGTCGATTCTTCGATCCGGGGAAAAGAAATGATGGTGTTGATGCAGCGAATCCTGCAGATTTGGGCATAGAATGCTCCTATCGCAATGTGGAAACTCAGGAATGTGAAATTTACTTCAGTGATTCTTCGGATTTAAATACCGGACAGAATCCTTATAAAGGCAATGCTTCCGGCTATCAAGCCGATGCGGCAAACGCCTTCTGTGATGAAGCTGCGGGCGGTATTAAATGTGCAAATACCAGCGATGTTACTAATGAATTATACTTGATAGATAGTAGTGGAAAACACAAAACTATTTTAGGCTTGAGGCAAATGACTGATACTGCATGCGCCAATGATGGTGATTGTGCTATCGGCATGGTGAAAATGAGTGGGCGGGATTTGGATCAGAATGGCGTGGTGGATGTGTTTAGTTGTGATGAAAATTATAATTGTGCAGCGAAGGATGGTGTGAATATTTCAGATGCGTTCAAGTATCCGTTTATTGTTAATTGTGCGGCTTTGGGGACTTGTGGGAAACCCAATGATTATTTAATAGCAAATGGGGTGAGTTTACCACAACAAGCGGATTTATCGGCAAGTTTTAAAAATGATACCAGCCAGTTCATTCCCATCACGCCCAAGAGCGTGAATGTAAAAGCCTTGGCGTTCAAAATAAATCCACTGGATGATCCCTACAGAGCTTATGCTGAGACAGCAATGCAGACTCAGCCTACCGTGACAATTATCATGACACTGGGCCTTTCAGCTGTGGCTAAAGCAGATTATCCCGGAAATTTTCCGGATATTACTTTGCAGACGACAGTGGCCGCCGGAGTGATTGGCAAAATAGATTCCTATCCACCGGTGAATGATGTGCTCAATAGTGGTGAAACGAGCTGGATATACAAGGTGATGAATTAATCCGCGCCTTTTAATACCAGCACAAACTCCCCTCTCGGTTGTTTTGTCGTAAAATGCTCGATGGCTTCACTTATTTTACACCTGATAGCTTCTTCGTAAATTTTGGTAATTTCGCGGCAAATGGCAATTTCGCGGTCGCCTAAATATTCTTTTATATCGCCGAGCGTCCGCAATAAACGATGAGGTGATTCAAAAATCACAATGGTGTGCTCTTCCGTGACCAGAGATTTGAACAAAGTCTGGCGGCCCTTTTTCACCGGTAAAAAGCCAAGATACAGAAATTGATGCATGGGCTTACCACTCATGACGATAGCGGCGAGGAGTGAAGATGGTCCGGGAATCGGGATGATTTGAATATTCGCCGTGATGGCGGCATTGATCAGGCTATAAGCCGGATCGGAAATTCCGGGCGTGCCGGCGTCGGAGATGAGTGCGATGTTTTTCCCTTCTTTAAGTAAATCGATGATTTTTTCCAATTTGAAATGGCTGCTATAGGAATGATAGCTCAGACAGGGAGTTTTTATCTCATATTTTTGCAGGAGTATCTGGGCGTGGCGCGTGTCTTCAGCGGCGATACAATCAACTTCCTTCAAAGTGCGAATCGCACGCAGCGTGATGTCTTCCAGATTGCCGATTGGGGTTGATACGATGTAGAGCATGGGGAGATAATAAACTGCTTGATGAGTTTTGTCGATAATGCCACCACCATGCCGGTTTCGTCGGTGTCGATGTTCGAGCCGTGACGGGTGGTCGGTGTGGTGGTAGTGATTTCAAGGAGCGGGTGTTAATGAGAAAATTATTCTATTGAAATCAACTTATTATCTTGTTTAATCATAGGCACTAGTGTTGCGTTAAAAAACATCTAAGGGAAGCCGTTCTTGGCAATTGCATTCATCATTTCGTAATGCTGTATCACTCAAAAGGCTTGTTAAAGCCGTTTTCTCGAATTGAGATACCGACAAAATCTGTAGAATTTCG
>CAYZOB010000057.1:0-4084 GCA_964480115.1 uncultured Candidatus Peribacteria bacterium | reverse complement strand
GCGGAGTATTTTTGAGATGGACTCTAAATCAAACTTTTATGGCAGACGAAAAAAACATTCAACATATAGATGAACAAGTTAAAAAGGTGGTCATTGCCAACCTACAAGGCATGTCTGCCGATTTAAGAATGCATATCGGTTCCATGGGAGAATTTTCTAGAGAAGACTTAATTGAGAATGTGCAAAGAGAAACCGAGGTGGGAAACAAGATAATTGAAGTTCAACTTAATTTTTTAAGAAGCTTAAAAGAGGGCATTTTTTATAACCGAGGAAAGCGAAGGTAATGAGATACGAGCAGTTAAAAATGAAAATGAGTTTTCATTTTTAACTGTGAAATATATTATTACCGAGCGACGCAGGATATATGCTTTGCATATGGACAAAACCTTACTGATAACGAGACCTAAACACGATTCCACTGTTCGCTATCTTTTTTACTGGGCGAAAGATGCTTTGGAGTTAGCAAAAAAGAAAGGCATGAAGGTTTGGGATCTTGATGGTCAAAGAGCTAACCGTAAAGAGGTTGAAAGCATATTAAAAAAGAGAAAACCCTCTTTGGTTTTTTTTGAATGGTCATGGAAATGATGGCTTAGTTACCGGTCACGAAAATGAAGTTTTAATTCAGGCCGGAGATAACGAAGACTCCTTGGCTGGTAAAATTGTGTATGCCTTATCGTGTCGATCGGGTAAAACGCTTGGCCCGGAAAGTATTAAAAAAGGTGCGGCTGGTTACATTGGATACAAAGAGGACTTCATTTTTATGGCAGAACCTAATAAAATGGCTGATCCTTTTAATGACAAAATCGCAAGTCTATTTCTTGAGGCGTCAAACCAAGTAGTTATATCTTTACTAAAGGGGCACACTATGAAACAAAGCCACGATAGGTCGAGAAACATGTTTGCAAAAAATGCATACAAGGTGGTCGCCGGTGGATCCAAAGATTACTTATTAGCAACTTATTTGTTATGGAATGCGGAACATCAAGTTTGTTTGGGGAATCAAAACGCTACGTTATAAATACAAGAATTTAAGGAAGACCTCATTTGAACTGGGCCCCAAAAAGTGGACACTTTCGTGTCCACTTTTTGGGGCCCAGTTCATTCTGCGCGTTTTTTTTGTTTAGTTTATTACGTTTGAGCATTCATTTTGTGGGGAAAAAACTACTTTGAATTTTAAAAAAATACCCGGCCTGATGGTCGGGTTCTTGGTTGGTTACTTGTCTTCATGCCACAGAACAATTTCAGCTTTGAGTCCATCTCGAAGAGTGTAGACTCTTTTCCAACGGCCGACTTCATGCTCTTTGATTGCTGAAGAGATAATCTCTGCTTCTTCTAGTCGGCTTAGACACCTCATGATTTCATCTTCCGGACAGGTACTATTGACGAATTTTCCGATGATTTCGTGTTCTGTTGCTCCATGTGAGTCATCTTTGAATGAGAGAAAGATGAAAATCACCTTCATCATGGTCATGTTGATTTCGACACATGTGTCTTTTTGAATGAGCGGTAACCGGTACAATTCAGGCATGGTGATTCCTCCAAAAATAGTTATGTAAAGGTTACTACGATACTAAGCTCTATTTATCTTATAGTCAATACGTTACGGTACCAGTCTCTCTGAAACCATCACGTCTTTGCCTGTCAGAATGTAAAGCTTTTTGTCTTGCTGGCTGAAGAAAATTTGGTTGGCTTTTTGGGGCAAGGTAATGGTGTTTGTGTTTCCGCGCACATCAATTTCGGAAATGATAATACTATCACCATCGGAGAAAATTAGATAGTCGTTATTAATCCAATAAACATTTTTTATGCCACTCAAGTTTTTTTGGACTAATACTTTTCGGGCCAGAGCGGGGGCAGAGGTTTCCGTTACCCAATACCATAATTCATGGGCATTCCAGTAGGCAATTTTTTGGCCGTTAGGTGAAAGGTTTAAGCCATCAACCGGGCTGAAAAAGTTTTCCAACTCATTGGTTTTTGGATTTAATAAAAAAGCATCGTTGCCTGCTTGTAAAAAAACATGCGAACCAAAACTTTCCAAAGCGTAGGTTTTCTTTTTGCTGATGACTAGCGCCAGAGTACTAATGGTTTTTGGATTCTGGCCATCGGCATCCGATCGATACAGTAAACCATCTGTGCCAAGCCATAAAATCCAATCATCAATCACTTTGTAGCTTAGCGCATTTTTTATATTAGGTGCCGGTTTGATTATTGACACGGCATTCAATTTTGCAAATTGTTCTTTCGCGGTTTGTCCGGTCACGACAGGCATCGTTTCAAAGGCGATATCCTTTTTAAACAATGTGACGTTTTCCAGTTTGGTTACTTCTTTTTCTTGGACTTCCAAGGTTTTTTGGTAATCAACATAACCGTCTTTTTTTATCACAACGTTGTGGTTGCCTGGTATTAAATTTTGTACAAACACTGCGCTGGAAAAATAGCTGTTGGTGCTGGCAGGCAGGGAATCTACGGTAATGCTTGAAGGGGTGGGCTCTGCATACACGTAAATACCGCCCGTTCCCCGTAGGCGCATATTGGCAAAGTCAATCCGGTAGCCCAGGGAATAGAGCACAATATAGGGCACCGTAATTAGGAATGCTGTCACACACAAGCCAAGAATGATTAGTCGTGTTTTAATGGTCATGCCAATATATTAGCAAAAGTTAAGGTGTTTTTCAACGGCTCAACGCGTTGAGCCGTTGGTTGGGCGTACTACGATTTGTAAAGCTTTACAATTTGTAGTACACCTTTTCATTTAAAAAAAGAAGCCCATAAGCGATTGTAAGTCGCGAATGGGCTTGGTGTGATTATTTGTTGCGGTTTCGGTAAATCCGGTTTACCGTGCCGGCGACTTCCCGCATGAAGTTTTCGACTGGCAGATCTGGAGCGGCGTGCCCGAACGTTTCCACAGTGAAACCATGGGGTTCGAGTAGCATCCAGAACGCTTCGTCCATGGCCATGCCGTAGGGCGCGCCAGAGGATAAGAGCACAGGACCGGGCTTCGGATTGCTCTTCAGCCACTCTTGGACCGTATCCTCGGTCGTCGGGCGTCGGTATGTCCCGAGTTCCTTTCCGGGTACATGAACCATCGGGGCGTCCACGAATATGGCTTCGGCACCAGCGAAGTCATCAGGTAGGAGTGTAAGTCGCCAGAGCCACTTCATCATATCCAGTTCAGTCTTGGGATTGATACTTTCCCACCAGCAACGGGCTACTTCCAGCGTCTCACCTTCGATGCTCAGCGTCTTGCAGCACGCTTCGTAGCTTTCCTTGTCGGTCTGCAGAGGACGCTTGCCACCAAAGACGATGGTCTGTTTCCAACGCACGCCGTTTTGCCAAGCGCTGACGAGGTCGTTGAGACGAACTGCGGCACGAGTCACAAGGGCGCCCGGCCACGCGGCGTAGTCGTACTCCTTTTTGCTGGGGGTGGTTTCTTTCATGAAACCACAAGTGGGAAGGTGTTTTTGCAGAATGAGAGGTAATTCACAGTCGATGTTGATTTTTTCAAGTTCCCAACGCTCTTTTGGAGAGCCGTCGGGATTCTTTTGAAAAAAACGGGCCTGCAAAGCATCATTAATGCTGGCCAGATCAGTTCCCGGTACATTGGCATCGCGCATAAACATGGCGAACGCTGTAGTGGGGTGATTGTCTGCCGTGAAAATCAAATCATGACAAGGCATAAGCAGTTCCTTTCCGTGGGCAATTTTTCAAAGTAGTCCCGGACGCTCCGAAACTTTCTGGGTATACTCTATCATATTTTTAAGGTTGTGTCAAATGTTTGACATGCAGACTAAAAGCGGTTAGTATAAACCATCAAATCATGGCAGAAAAATTCGTCATCAATGGCAATAGGGAATTGTCCGGCACGATAGAGGTGCGAGGATCAAAAAATGCTGCGGGGCCTTGTCTGGCGGCGTGTTTGCTTACGGTGGAACCGGTGATTATTGATAATTTGCCTTTGATTGCGGATGTGAAAGCCACTATTGAAGCTTTGGAAAGCATTGGTGTTAAAGTGGAATGGCTTTCAGAAAGAAAGGTAAAATTACAAGCCAGCGAAATTCATCCTTAAAATATTGATTTTGAAAAA
>CAYZOB010000056.1:0-4605 GCA_964480115.1 uncultured Candidatus Peribacteria bacterium | reverse complement strand
ACCTTCCACGGTGTCGGCGGTCAAACGAGCCTGTACAAATTGCAGCTTAACCAATTCATTATAAAGAATAGACTGTTGTTTCAAGCCGCTCACCATGAAAATACCGGCGGTGTCGATTGAAGCATTGATCCCCCATTTGTTTTTATTGACCGCAGCCAGAAGACCGGTGGCGCTCTCGGTAATTACCGATGCGGTGAAGCTATAGCCATAACCGGAAGTGCTCTGAAATAGTAAGCGAGCGCCATTGGCCTTGCTACCGCTACTGCCGATAGCGGAGATATTGGAATAATTGGCATAAACCAGTTCAAGTTCGGCAAAAATCCGCTGCAAATCCTGATGATAGTCATCAGCCAGCTGTTTAAGTATGTCGTCGTAAAAATTGTCGTTCGGTATCTTTGTGCCTGTATAACGCTTAAACATTTCCGTCCAGGTAGCCATCATGCCACTGGGGTAAACAATGTTGTAACCGGCATTCCTACAGATTTCCAGATCGGAGGCACCGGTAAGAATTTGTAACGTGGACTCGGCGGTGTCTTTATCTTTTTCGTTTTCCACATTACAATCTTCGGTTAAGCCTTCAGCCTCAATGGTAACTTTTAGGTTTACACCGGTGCCGGTGTTGTTAATTGTATCAATATCTTTTTCAAGTTCACGTAAAACTCCATTTATTTTAGATTCAGCGACAGAAAAAGGTTGAATTTTCGACTTCATATTGTTCAGCTTGCTGCCGATACTGCCAAAGAAACTCAAAATTTCATTTTTATTGGGGAAATTGGCCGGCTTGAGAGAATCTTTTTCAACATCATTTTTGATATTTTTCAATTCTTCGGTACTTTCAGCCAGAAAGGCAAAGCCGCTGTAAATCTGTACGGCCAAAGCACGCACCTGTTCCGCCGAAGCGTTGAAACCCTGGCCGGCCGTGACGGCTGTAGTGCTACCACCTCCCGTATCGGCTCCGCCGGTACCGCCCTTGATAACAGTATTAACAAAAGCAAAAGAGCCCATTACAATCAATAAACCGATTGCCGCGTAGCCAATGGCTTTTTTACCTTTGCCCACTTTTTCATCCTCACCGGCGGCAGTAACATAAAGTACGCCTCCATAAATCACAATCAGTACCGCTATCAAACCCAAGAAGCTGAGGGCGAAATTTACTATTTTGATTATATATTCCTTCAAGTCGGTAGACTGCACCAGGGAAGTGTCATAACCATCTTTGGTTAGTTGAGCCAATTGACCGGTGTATTCGGTAAAGGAAAGTCCCTGCTGATCGCCCGTGGTGAATAATCCGGCCCAGTCACCGATGGATGTAGGATCAAAAGCAGCCTGTACAGTAGGGCTGAAAAAGGAGCCCAACAATAAGCTGAAAAATGAAACAAGGAGGATTTTTTTTAGAGGTACGAACGACATAGTTCCAGCAGATTATATTGTTTAAATATTTTTATGGCAAGCACTCTAGGGCGTGTTAGTCGTTGAAGCGGCCGGAGTGATTTCAAATTTCACTAAAGTATTAACAATGGCAAAAGCGGACATGGCGAGAATTAGCCCGATGACAGCACCAAAAATGATTTTTTTCACCTTATCTTTGGCTTCGTCTTCTCCTCCGGACACGACATATTTGTAACCACCAAAAAAGAGCATGAGGAAAGAAATTATGGCAATAAAGCCGGAAAGATAATTGGTAATCATCACGATGACGCGTTTACCGACGTTTACATCCGGCAGGCTTGAGCCATTATCCGGGAAGATAAAGCCGCGAACTACGATCTCGGCAAGTCCGATTATGATCAGACCCGCCAAAGCATAAAGAATATGTTTTTTAGCCTTGCCTATTTCCTCCTCATTACCGGCGCTGGTGATGAGCATGAAACCTCTGATGATAATTACCAATACGGCGGTGGCGCCCAAAAATACTTCTAAAAAACCGATGACGCCGCGGATTTGAATAACAGTTTCTGCGGCATACAACTTGGTAGTGGCTACATCCTGAAAGGCTTCGCCCTGTTCACCAAAGAAGGCTTTTTTTACGGCGATATCGGCAAGCTGAATAAGTATAAGTCCTACAACACCAATTTTCAGACTATCCTTGGCTTTTGTCGCTTCTTCCTCCTTGGAAGTGGAAACGAGTTTTACAGCGGCGACAACAACCAGGATAAAGGCAATGGTGCTGATGACATAGCGGAAAAAATCAATAGCATAGTAAATCGGGCTGGTAATGGTGGCCACGCCCGGCATGGTTTCGGCGGCAGCGTCGGGATGAATGCCGGTGTCAACGTAATTTGGAAGCTTGGTTTGACCGCCGATGCATTTTAGATATTGACCCGGGGACTTGGCTGATTTGGCGCATTCAGTGGGTGCCTGCTGGGAGGGCGCGGCATTGGCTACGGCCATGTTTATGGTAAGAGCGAGATTTACAAGCAGTAGCGAAAGTACTAATTTTTTGA
Source organism: uncultured Candidatus Peribacteria bacterium (assembly GCA_964480115.1). Lineage (GTDB taxonomy): Bacteria > Patescibacteriota > Gracilibacteria > UBA1369 > LOWO2-01-FULL-3 > JACRIB01. Next base: position 2,161 of record CAYZOB010000056.1, on the reverse strand, counting down.
GAAAATTTTTCATATTATTGAGCTATGCTGCCGATTTCCTGTAGTTTGCCGCTTATGACCGTGCTGACTACGGCAAAAGCCCCGAAAATAATTACCAGGCCGATGCCGGCTGTCAGTAAGACTCTTTTGGCTTTTTGCAATTGTTCGTCATTACCAGCGGAGGTTGCATACATTACGGCGCCAACGATGAGCATCAGCACGCCTATTGGACCGACAAATGTTACGATAAAATTGGTAATTCCGGTGATTTGTTCTACTCCGGCCTTGGCATCGACAGCGGGATGTACTCCGTTAATGCCGGAATAAACTGATTTGTCAACTTTGTAAAATACTTTATTTATGGCTATGTCACCGAGATAGATTAGCATCAAGCCACCGGCGCTGTATAAAAGAGCCTTCTTGTGTTTGGTGCTTTCTTCTTCATTGCCACCAACCGTTACCAGCTTAAAGCCCGATCGCACAGCCTGCAAGACGGCATAAGTGCCAATGATATATTTGGTAAAAGTAATAATGATTTCGGCTTGCTTGTCAAAAAGACGTACTCGATTAAGTATTTCCTGGGGGCTGCCGAGCAGCGTGCCATCGCTCATATCGAAAACTTTGGCAATATTTTCAGACATACTGATCATCATGAAAGCGATTATCGTGAAAATCATGCCCTTTTTTGCTTTGGTAACATTTTCTTCATTACTTCCATCGCTGACCAATGTGTAGGCCATGATGGTAAAGAAGAGGATGCCCAGTACCACAGTAAGAATTTTTACATATTTCAGGGCCCCAAGAACAACTTGCTTTAGAATGTCCTGGCCGTTCGAGCTATCTACAATAGCACCATCTTGTGCTCCGGGGATTTCTCCAGCTCCGTAAACTTGGGCCGTTTCACCATCTAAAGGGAGAAAGGAGGCCGCAAACGCACTGAGCTGCAACGCGGCTGTCATTAAAACCGTAACAAGTGTTAATTCGATCAGGAGGCGGGCTAATTTTTTGATTTTTGGATGCTTCATGTTTGCCTTCATTAATCCGGTTATTCTATCATATTTCTTGTCTTTGCTCAAGGAAATAGCTGAAATAGCTTGCAATTTTCGTGGTCATGGTGATATATTCTTTTTCGGAAGCGACAGGGCTTTTTAGGTTTACATTAAATTATACAAAATGAACGCAATAACCAATTATATCAGATCAAGTTTTGAGGAATTGACGAAAGTAGTCTGGCCGACAAAAAATCAGGCGATAAGGCTGACGATTATAGTGATGGTTTTCTGCGTACTTATGGCTTTGATATTGGCGGCGGTGGATTATGGTTTCACTTATGGATTCAATCTAGTTATTAGTCAAATTTAACATGGGACGACAAGCGGAAAATACTGGACGACACTGGTATGTAATTCATACTTATTCTGGTTATGAGGATGCGGTACGCGAGGCTTTACAGCAACGTATTGAATCTTTGGGCATGCAGGATTTGATTTTTGATGTGGTAGTACCAAAAGAGACCCAAATTGTAATTAAAAAAGGTCAACCGGTTACGGAAGAAAAGCGAATTTTCCCGGGATATGTGCTGGTTGATATGACGGTGACTGATGATAGCTGGTATGTGGTGAGGAATACGCCAAATGTAACTGGATTCGTAGGATCAGGAACTATTCCGGTACCGGTTTCTCCGGAGGAATGGAAAGTCATCAAAAGGCATATGGGTCAGTCGGAGCCAAAATTCAAGATTGATTTTACAGTTGGCGACAATGTGATAGTTTTGGATGGTCCGTTTGCTAATTATGATGGAATTATCAGCACGATTGATGAGGATAAGGGGCGGGTAAAAGTATTAATCACAATTTTTGGACGAGAAACACCGGTAGAATTAGAGTTTACGCAGGTGAAGAAAAAGTAGGAGTGGGGATTTTTATTGGGCATTTGTATGTTGCCGGTCGGTGGTTTAAGCGGGCGCATGCCGTGGTAGGTGTGGGTGGTGGTGTGGGTGGATTTCCTGGTCGCGTTTTACGATGGTTCGTGGGGTTTGTGAGTGTTCTTCAGGTTGTCGGTAGATATTCCCTGGCAATCTATCTTTTGCATGTGCCGTTGATAGTTTTGGGCCTTTGGATTACGGGGCGGATTTAGGCGGCGGGGCGATGATTGAGCTGTTGGTTTAGGCAGTATTGACGCA
>CAYZOB010000055.1:0-22283 GCA_964480115.1 uncultured Candidatus Peribacteria bacterium | reverse complement strand
TTAACTATGGCTAATATAATTTCACTTGAGGCTCAGGAGGAACGGCAGAGAGCTGAAGGTCTCGTCCCTGATGATCTTAATGTTCCTTATCAGTCATGGCAAAAAGTTACTCCTGAAGGTTTGGGTGCGCAGTCTTTTGCGAAAACGCTGAATATATACTCTGGTGAAGGTAATATTTTGGAATTTTTGCGGGTGAAATTTTTAGTAATGTTTTCTGAATCAATGGATTGGGCTTTTGATGTTAATGGAAAATCTATGCCTGTGGTTATGGATGTAGTACGGGATGCAAATGGCCTGGTATATGCTATTTTAGAGTGGAAATTTGATGAAATTTTATATCAATCACGTCGAGGGAATGGTGGTAGATCATGGAATGAGGCGCGTACCACAATGGAAGTTGATCCTAACCAAGCTAGGTATATTTTGGGATGGATGCGTGGCAAGTTGGCGGGAATCGAGCATGATTTTGCTTTGGGGAGGGCTTTAGCGATGGCGGTGATTGGTATAAAGGGGCAGACAAGTAATGTAGATTAAGAAGTCATCAGTTAGTGAGGAACGTTGGTATGAGTAATTCAGCAGTTTCCATGGCGATCTGTTTTTCTTCGTCGGTGGGGATGACGAAGATGTTTTTTATGTGCAGGAATTTGAGGTAGGAGAGGATTTTGTCGCGCACGTAGAAGGCGTGTTCGCCGATGCCGCCGGTGAAGATGAGGGCGTCGAGTCCTTGGAGGGCGGCAGCGTAGGCACCGCACTGTTTGGCTATTTGATAGGCGAGGAGGTTGATGGTGAGCGTGGCTTGTCTGTTGTTTTTTTGGCTGGCTTGATAAATGTCGCGCATGTCGGAGCTTAGTTGTGAAAGGGCGAGGAGGCCGGATTGATGGTTGAGGAGGTGATCGATTTCTTTTGCCGTGAATTTTAGGTGGGTGGCGAGGTGAAGAATTATTCCCGGGTCGATTGAGCCGCAGCGTGTGCCCATAGGGAGGCCTTCCATGGGGGTGAAGCCCATGCTGGTGTCGATGCATTTTCCGTTGATGCTGGCGGTGATGGAGGAGCCATTGCCGAGATGGCAGGAGATTATTTTTGGGGATGAAAGATTTAGTTTGCTTTTGCTTGATGCAACTTTGTTTTTCAAAATTTTTAATGCTTCATTGATGACATATTTGTGACTGGTTCCGTGGAAGCCGTAGCGGCGGATGTGGTGTTTTTTGTAGAATTCTTGTGGAATGGCGTAGAGATAGGCTTTTTCCGGCATGGATTGGTGGAAAGCGGTGTCGAAGACGGCGATTTGTTTGGCTTTTGGCAGGAGTTTTTGGGAAGTTTTGATGGAAGCGAGATTGGCGGGATTGTGGAGAGGTGCCAGGGAAGAAAGTTTTTCAATAGTTTTGAGAACATTTTTGTCTATGGTGGCGGATTTAGTATGTTTTTCTCCGCCGTGAACGACGCGATGGCCGACAGCGGTGATCTCGCTGAGATTGGCGATTGTTCTGGTTTCCAATAGAGTTTCGAGGATGAGTTTTACGCCTCGGTCGTGGTTTTTTATTTGGCAGGATTCTTGATTTTTTAGTTTTGTTTTGGTGAGTTTTTCGAAGATGAATTTGCAATTTTTGGAATTAAGACCGTCGATTAGAGCATGAGCAATTCTTGTTGGAGATGCTTGCGAATTTGGCGATTTTTTAAATTCAAAAAGAGCTGACTTGATTGAGGATGAGCCGGAGTTGAGGACTAGAATTTTCATATCTCGTGGTTTGTCAAACATGATGTGTTTTTATCGATTATTCAATCACTTTATATACCGGGGCACCGACTGTCGGTTTTTGGTGAACCTTCAGACCGATTTCGCTGCCGGTGGTGGCCAGAGTGATATCTTTACGATCGATTTGCATGGATTTTATTTCCTGTTGAAAAAGTCCATCCTGTTTTTCGAAAATAATGTTGTCGCCGATCCGTAGCGGGCTGGTAACTCGAATAATGGCAACTTCAATTTTGTCGTAATATCCTTCGCAGATGCCACAAGTTTTCATTTCGCGGAAGGAGGATTTTTTTGCAGTGGCCATGTCGTCAAAGGGGTTGGGAAAGATTTCCCGGGAGGGAAGTATTGACCTTTGTATTGGTATTTCGTCGAAGATCGGCGAGGAATATGAATTTGGTCGTGTTGATTTTTTGCTGTTTGTGCGGCGTTTTGATGAAGACCTGTTGGAAATTTTCTTTTTTGCCCGGCGTGCTCTGTCAAGAGCCGTTTCAAGATAGGCCGGTTTTTTACGCGCTTGGGCGGCAATGCTACGTTTTCTTTGATAGGCCGGGATGTTAATCGGATCTGGTTCCATGTGGTAGGGGTTTCGCTGTTGGTGAAACTTTTATTGGCTGGTCTGGCATTCACACACTGTAAAAGCTGTAATATTCACTATATCCTGCCAGCTGCAGCCGCGGGATAATTTATTTATGGGTTTTTTTAATCCCTGAAGCAGAGGACCGATTGCCTTGGCTTTAGCCAATCTTTCGACCAGCTTGTAGGCAATATTTGCCGATTGTAGATCAGGGAATATCAGAATATTAGCGTCGCCTTTTATTGGAGAATCCGGGCATTTGCGTTTGGCAACTTTCGGAACCAAAGCGGCGTCCACCTGTAATTCACCGTCAATAATTAAATCCGGCCATTGATATTTAATCATGGCCAAAGCTTCCGTTACTTTGTCGACAAGCGGATGTTTTGCCGAGCCTTTAGTGGAAAAAGAGAGTAGAGCAATTCTTGGCTTAATACCAAAGATTTTTGCTGTTTCGGCGGTGTCGATGGCAATGTCTACCAGATCGTGGGAATTAGGTTCGATGGTGATGGCTGCATCGGCAAAAAGTAGGGGTTTGCCATTAAGTACCATGAAAAATATTCCGGAAACTTTGTGGAATTTTTCACGAGTTTTAATGATTTGGAGGACCGGTCTGATTGAAGTTGACGTTGGATGAGTGGCTCCGGTGATCATGCCGTCGCAATCACCAAGCTCGATCATCATGGTGCCAAAATAATTTGGATCTTTGATTAGCTCTAGGGATTCTTTGAATTTTAGGCCTTTTTCTTTTCTGAGTTCGAAAAGAGCTTTGCTGTATTTTTTGACTAAATTTTGAGCTGAAGGATCGATTATTTCCAGTTTCTTCCAATCCATTTTTATTTTAGATCTTTTGCAAAGGGCTTTGATGGTTTCGCTATTGCCAATTAAAACCGGATGGGCAAATTTTTCAGCGATAATTTGAGCGGCGGCTTTCAGAATTCTAACATCAGCGCTTTCCGGAAAAACAATGCGTTTGGGTTCTTTGCGGGCGATCGCTTTAACTTTACGCAGGAAATCTTTCATGGCCTGATTATAGATGATTTTTTGATTTTTTCAATTTTTCTCTAAAATTTTGCCAGCTTAGTTGAATTATAAAGTGGGCAATTTTGAAATAGTGGGTCGGTTTACTGTGAATTTGTATTTTATTTTGACGAATGGCTCTCGTGATTGAAAGTGGGTCTTTTTTGGCTTCAACGAGGGTATAACCGGAATCCAAATGCGAAAGTATATGGCAGTCCGCTGTTGCTACAAGTGGTTTGTGCCAGCGTTTCGCCAATTTTATGGCTTCTTTATTGTAATCCTTGGTTTTGGTATAAGCCCAAGAAATTTCTATGGCATCGAAAAGCAAAATATTATTTATCAGATCATTATTCAGGCAATAATTAGTGGGAAAAAATGGGTGTGGGGCAATTATGAGAGTGTTTGGATGATTTTTTTTGTAGGTCGCGAGTTTTTGAAAATCATTGACTTGCAGGATGTCGTTATGGGCATTTATGGCTAAAATGTGTTTATAGTTTATTTCAAATTCGATGCCTGGAATTAATAAAATATCTTTTTTCGCGGCGTATTTTTGTAGTTTTTTGTTGAACAGGAGCTTGCGATGAAGGGTGATGCAGAGGACATCATAATTGAGCCTTTTTGCCTCATCGATAAGCTGTTTTGGACTATAATCAATATGGTCAACCGGGTCGCCGTGGCAGTGGCAGTGGAGTTGTATTTTCAACATGGATGACTACTTGGTGACTTTATCTACCGCGTCAGCGGCTGCTTTAATTTTATTGGCGGCGTCTTCTATTTGATTTGCTTTTTCGATGGTGGCGTCTTTTACTTTATTCACCGTGGTAGTGGTGTCGTCAATGACTTTATTGACCTTGGTTGCAGCATCGTCGTAAGTTTTTTTACTATTGTCAATAAATTTCTGGCCGATTTCCTCGGTTTTCTTACAGCCGGAAAGGGCGATTAGGGATGTGCCAATTAATGCTGGAATCAATAATTTAACGATTTTATTCATTTCTCGTTTGGAAAAAGTTTTTCGAAGTTGCCGTCGAAATTACTAAGGAAGTTTTTCAAGTCCAAAATGTCATTTGAAGAAATTTGTCCGGGATGAAATTCACTTTCAAAATGAGGGGTAAGCATGACAGTCATAATGCTGGAAACATGACATTTGTCGCAGTGCATTTCAAAAAGTCCCTCGTTTTTCGTCGTGGCAATGACATTGATGTGGTTTACTTCATAAGATCCATGGCACTGTAAACAGTTTGTGGTTTTGGTGAGATGCTTTAGTGCGTTTTTTATTTCCGAAAATCGCATTTTTAGATTTTGTTAATTGCTAATTCAATTCTTTTTAGGCTTTCCTCTTTGCCGAGTACCCAAGCGAGTTCGAACACTCCGGGTGAAAATTCCATGCCACTCATTGCCGCTCTTAATGGCCAGAAAAGCTGACCGTTTTTCACTCCCAGTTTTGCGACGGTTTTTATCAGTGTTTCCTGGAGAGTTTGCAGATTCCAATCCGCTGATTTTTCAATGGCTGCAAGGGCCTCAATGCCCACTTTCAGTGAGGCTTCCGCTTGATTCAAGTCTACTCCCATTTTGGAGTGAGTCAATAATTCTTTTGCGTAGTCGGGGAGGGAATAGTAGAAATTTAAATGAGCGGGTGTTTCTTGCGGATCTCTGAGAATTTTTTCTTCAATTGTGATCAGGGCTTTCAGCAGTTTCTCTTCATTATTAGAATACTCTTTTGGTAGAAGATTGTTACACATTGCCAGCAATTTTTTTCCACGAATTTCGAGAAATTCATGGTCTGATTCCGGTGTGCTGAAAGTATAGCTGAGCTGATCTTTGCGTGTGGCGTTGATAATGACATTTGGATCAATATTTTTAGCTGCTTTTTCCAATTCGACATTGAATAGGTGTTTTTTCCAGCGCCAGTTAAACCAGTCCAGTTTTTCGATATTAAAAATTGCGCCGGCCTTATGCACTTTTTCGATGGAAAAGACTTGTTCCAGTTCTGCCAGGCTAAAGATTTCATTTTCTTCACCACTGCCGGGGTTCCAGCCGAGGAAAGCGACGAAATTAATGATGGCTTCTTTTAAATAGCCTTTTTTAATATAGTCTTCCACGGAGACATCTCCCTGGCGCTTGCTGAGCTTACTGCGATCGGCATTTAAGAGCAGAGGTAAATGGGCAAATTCCGGCGGCTGCCAGCTAAATGCTTTGTAGAGAGCGATATGTTTTGGTGTTGAAGGAAGCCATTCTTCACCACGAATTACATGAGTGATTTCCATCAGATGATCGTCGACTACATTGGCAAGATGATAGGTGGGGAAGCCATCTGATTTCATTAGAACCTGGTCATCGATGGTTTTGCCGTCGAATTGGACATTTCCTCTAATTAAATCTTTAAATTTTATCACTTCGTAAGGCATTTTCTGGCGAATGATGAATTTTTCGCCGGCTGTGATTTTTTCTTGAATTTCGGATTCCGGCAGATCAAGACATTTGCGATCATACATTGGCGCGAGTTTCTGGGCGGATTGGTGTTCACGCATTTCTTCCAGACGTTCCTTGGTGCAGAAGCAGCGATAAGCATGGCCGGAATCAAGTAATTTTTGCACATGTTCGCGGTAAATAGCGGTTCTCTCTGACTGAATGTAAGGCCCGTGAGAGCCTTTTTGGAGAATCGGGGAGTCTTTTGCTGCAGGGTCTTGTTTGTAGGGGCCTTCGTCGTAGCTAATGTCTGCCCAATTCAGGGTGTCTATAAGATTTTCTACAGCGCCGGGTACAAAGCGTTCCTGATCGGTATCTTCGATTCTTAGTATAAATGCTCCGTTGTTTTTACGGGCGAATAAATAGCAATACAAAGCCGTGCGTAGACTTCCTACGTGGACATAACCTGTTGGGGAGGGGGGGAAGCGTGTTCTAATCATGTCGTGAGTATACAGAAATATTTTGCGGAAGAAAGCGTGTTTAAGGTAAGACCGTTAATTGATAAAATTGTTGCTTTGCTGGACAAGCAGTTTTAAGCTATAGTTCTGAGGTGTAATTGTATTATTCTAAATACTTAAGTTTAAGAAAAATGGCAAGGAGGAATAGAAGGCGTCGAGCGGCCATGACCATAAAGGTGAAGCCCTCGGTGGCAAAAGAAATTTGGGCTATTATTTATCTGGTTTTAGGTATTGTTTCCGTTTTAAGCCTGAAAAGCGATTTTGCTTTGCCGGGGACGGGTTTGGTTTTTGATTTATTGGCTCCGGTATTTGGCTGGGGCGTGTTTTTGGTACCGGTGGTGTTTTTTATGATCGCGGGAATTTTATTTTTTTCCAAAAAGGTAAATTTTGGGTCCGCGAGGCTTTTTGGTCTGGTAATGATGCTGGTTTCGGCGCTGAGTTTGATTCATTTGTCTGTTCCTCCGGAAAGAATTCATGATTATGCAGCTCTTGGTAAGTATGGTGGGTACGTGGGTTTTGTCACTAATTTTTTAGTTTTAGAAGTTTTAGGTCTGGGTAGAATGACGGCGACAATTATTTTCGTGGCTACCTTTTTAATTTCTTTAATGCTGGTTTTCGAGCTTTCTTTACGTGAAATTTTAGGTTTGATCATTCCGCAAATAAAAATTGAGATGGTCAAGGAATCTAAAAGGAAACTGGAACCTCCCGGTAAAGGCCTATTTGGCTTTGGCTTGATTGGCAAGAAGGATGAAAATGGCCAAGAGGCTGTCGATGAGCCGGAAATTATGATTCGAAAATCACATATTACCAGTGGGAATAAATTGAAAAACGGTGGAGTGATTTTTGGTGAGGAAAATGATTTGAAAGATACGGAAAATGATGATGGAAAGCCAATAATTGTGATTAATGAGGATAAGGCCAAGGAGGTGGAGGCGGAGCTTTCGGAAAAGGAAAAACAGGCGGAAGAGGAAGAATATGAGTGGGAGTTTCCATCTTTGGATTTATTGAAAAGTGGCGACAGCAATGTGACCGTGGATGATGACGTGCTGATGTCGGATGCGGATAAAATTAAGAAAAAATTGTCGCAATTTGGTATTGAGGTGACGATGCATGAAGTGAATGTGGGTCCGACGGTTATTCAATATACTTTGAAGCCGCATGAGGGTGTGAAATTGTCGAAAATTACCGCTTTGAAAAATGATCTGGCTTTGGCTTTGGCGGCGGAAAGAATTCGTATTGAAGCGCCAATTCCCGGTAAATCTCTGGTGGGGATCGAGGTGCCAAGTGAGACGCGTGCTACGGTGTATTTGCGGGAGATTTTGGAGTCTACGGAATTTGCCGAGGCAAAGTCTAAATTGAGTTTGCCGCTGGGTAGAGATGTTGCCGGTAAGCCAATTATTGGTAATTTGGAATTGATGCCGCATCTCTTGATTGCAGGTGCGACCGGTAGCGGTAAATCGGTGGCGATGAATGTGTTTTTGACCGCGCTTTTATATCAGAATTCGCCCAGGGATTTGAAGTTGATTATGATTGATCCGAAGCGCGTGGAATTGAGTTCATATAATAGCATTCCGCACTTATTGACGCCGGTGATTCAAGATCCGGAAAAAGCGGCGATCAGTTTGCGCTGGGTGGTGGCGGAAATGACCCGTCGATATAGTGAACTTTCACATCATCGCGTGAGAAATATAGGAGAGTATAATGATCTTAGCGGCATTAATAAATTGCCACGAATTATTGTGGTCATTGATGAGTTGGCGGATTTGATGATGGCGGCGGGGAAAGAGGTGGAAGCGTCGATTTGTCGTGTGGCTCAGATGGCGCGGGCGGTGGGTATTCACTTGATTATCGCTACACAGAGGCCCTCCGTTGATGTTATTACCGGATTGATTAAGGCCAATATTCCTTCGAGAATTTCTTTTGCGGTGAGCAGTCAGATTGATTCCAGGACAATTTTGGATGGTGTAGGCGCGGAGGATTTGCTGGGGCGCGGAGATATGCTTTATTTGCCGCCGGGTATGAATAAACCTTTGAGGGTTCAAGGTATTTATGTTTCGACTGACGAAATTGAGCGGGTGACCAATAGAATTAAGCTTACGGTTGAGCCAAATTATGATGAAGATATTACTTCACTGGAAACTGCCAAAAAGATTTTGGTTGGCGTGCCTAAAACGCGTATTGCGACCGATGAAGCGAATGCGGGTGAAGGTGGCGACGGCGATGATATGTATCAGGAGGCTTTCCAGCTGGTAGTGCAAACACGTAAAGCGTCAGCTTCTTTGTTGCAAAGACATTTGAAATTGGGCTACGCGCGGGCGGCTCGTTTGATTGATTTATTAGAAAAGAATGGGGTGGTCGGTCCGGCGGATGGGGCGAAACCGAGGAGGATAATAATGGAGTAGACTTACGGCGTTTTATGTTGTAGCTTCTTTGTGAATTTATTTTTTTATGAGTTTAGATCAAAAGGAGCCGGAAAATTCGGGTAATGATTTACAGCCTGTGGCCGAGGCTGGTATTGACCGAGAGGCAGTTCCCCGTTTTTTTCCATACATAAATGCTTGCGTTCATAGATTTTCCGGGAAAATTTTGCGAGATATCATTCTTTTGTTGGCTAAACGGACAGATCAAAATTCACCCGGTGTAAGCTATAGGTCTATTTGCAGGGCATTGCAAGGCCAGTATATTTTGAGAAAAAATGATGAACGGGAGGTGATGAAAGGCGTTGCAGCAGCGCTTAAAATTGTAGGTATAATTTTGTCTCAAAGTGAAGATTATTATCAATTGGCATGGAATGATTCCCCAATTGGTAGAGAGACAAGGGCTATAATTGCCAGCATTGATGATCCTGTTTTTTCCCGGGTGGGAGCTAAGAAAGATCTTGATGAATGGAATTTTATTTTTGCTCAAAAGCTTAGAAATGCGTCCATTTTTGAAGTAACCGATAGTGATGAATCATCTCAGTATTGTGGGATAGTCGGGTCTTTGGTGAAAGTATTACCAAGGCATGATAGTGATTACAGTCGAGTTGCTGATTTTTTCATATTTGGAGTTAATGAAGTTTTGGTTTTAACCAGAGGTGGGTTGGCGAAAGTGGATAGCAGGCTTTTGAAGGAGGTTGAGGATTAGTTTAGCAAGCTTTTTACATAATTGAGGCCGATGAAGTAGATGATGGCGCCGATGATAATGGTTGCGAGCATGCTCCAGGCGATGATTCTCAGATATGTGCCGGGGGTTTTGTATTTGAGTATTGCACTTATGATTGCAGTGCAGATTATAAGTCCTATCCAGATGCCGAGAATTTGGAAAAGTTTTACAGTGATGGCAAAGATCAGGCTGGTGCAGAAAATACCAAAAAGTATGAGGGTGAGATAGGTGAGAAAGTTAGTACGGCGGATTTCGTGGGTGGTGAGGATTGGTTCCATGGGTGACGTTTTAAGTAAATTGCTTTTTAATACTGCGCCCGGGCGCACTTTTTGATCTGCTATTTTGGTTTTATTTAAAATAATTTACTCCGTTTCTGAAGATTTGCAGGCCGGTGCCTTCGGGGGGGAATTGCAAGTTGGCGAATGGATGGGCTTTATTTGCTGGAGTTGCTGATGAGTTTTTTGCCAAATGTTCTCTGATCATTTTTTCTTTTTTTAACTCCCAGCCGTCTTCGTTGGTCCAAGAATTGAAGCGTTCGGGGTGGGGCATCATGGCAAAGATTTTGCCGCTTGGATCGCAGACACCCGTGATATCTTCCATCGCGCCGTTTGGGTTGCCGGGGAATTTATTGTTGGCGGGTGTGCCATCTTCATTTATAAATTTGAAAACGATTTGGTCGTTGGCTTTCATTTTTGCCAGAGTTTCCGGTTCTACATAAAAATTGCCTTCACCATGGGAAACAGGGAGATGCATCATGTCGATATTTTTGGTCCAGACGCATTGTTTGGAGACGTTTTTTATATAAATCCAGCGGCATTCGAGGGTGACGTGCAGGTTGCGCATGAGGGCGGCCTGGCTCATCGGCAGGCAGGCCTGGCCTGGTTGATCGGCTGACGGATTTGTTTTCCAATCAGTGGCTGGAATAAGGCCGAGATTAGCCATGATTTGCATGCCGTTACAGATGCCGATTATGAGTTTGTCTTCTTTTAAATACGTGAGAAGGTCTTCCTTGAGGTTGTTGCGAATTTTATTGGCGAGGGCGTTACCGGAACCGGTATCGTCGCCGTAGGAAAAGCCGCCGGGGAAAGCGATAATTTGGTAGTTGGAGAGTTTTTTGGTGGAGGGGTATGAGGTGCTAATCAGATCATTTATATGCACAATTTCAGCTTCGCCGCCGGCTAAATTAAAACACTTTGCGGTTTCTTCTTCGCAATTTATGCCGTAGCCGGTGAGGATGAGAATTTTTGGGTGAATTGTTGACATAAGTATATTTTTGCGTTGTTATTTGTTCATATGAACACTTGTTGATCTGTAAATTAGTGCAAGTTGCTTCTGGTCAGGTCTCGAAAATCATATAGATTTGTTATACTTAGCAGGCTGTGACTGATAATATGCTGATGGAGATTAGGACTGTACCACCGAGGTTTTTGTCACTTGATAACGGACTTGCAGTAACAAAATCCGTGATAATTTGGTTGGTGACTAGCAGGATTGCTACGATGATTAATTTTTTCATGCTCCAAAGCGGTTAAAAGTTTTGCGATAAAATTGGTCGAGAGTGGTAATGTTGGTTTTTAAAATTACTGCGGATGGGCCGGTGCCGTCGTTGGCTTTTATTACGAAATTTTGATCATCAGTTATTTTTCCCAGCAGGCCAAAAGGAATTGCGGCGAAATGTTTTTCGAATGATGCCTGATTTTTTGGATTTATTGTGACTATAAAGCGGGATTGGGATTCGGAGAAAAGGCAGTGGTCTGCACGCGGTGTTGAACTTGCGTTTAAATTACAGAGATCGATTTCCATGCCGAGCTGGCCGGCGATGGCTTTTTTTGCCAATGTAATGCCTAGACCACCAAATTGAGGGCTTAGGGCTGAGGAAATCAGTCGCTGCTCGACGGCGGAGCGAAAGGCGCGGTAGAGAGCGATGGCGGAGGGTGCGTCGACGCGTGGCACGGAATTCCCGATGAAAAAATCTGAATGAGAGTTATCCCTAGGGATACTTTTTACAGATTGGTGTGCGCTGGATATGCCGGAGCAGGCGGGAACGTATTTCTCCAAATCTTTTTGATACATATAATATTCGCTGCCGCCCAATTCATCCTTTGTTTCACCTAAGACATAAATCAAATCTCCCGGGAATTTTGGATCGAGAGAAACGGCCAGGGTGAGATCATCGAGCACGCCTAGAGAGGAAATTAAAAGTGTAGGAGGAACGGAAATTTTGATTGATTTGCCTTGCGCGTCAAATCCCTGAAAATCATTAAACATCGAATCCTTGCCGGAAATATAGGGTGTGCCATAGGCCACGGCGTAGTCGTAACAAGCTTCGCAAGCGGCTTTTAGCTGGCCGAGACGCTCGGGCTCGTTCGAACTGCACCAACAGAAATTATCCATCAAGGCCAAATGATCCAGAGTGCCGCCAACAGCGATTACATTGCGAATGGCCGTATCAATGGCACAAGCGGCCATGTGATAAGTGTCAATATTAGAATAGGTTGGATTTAGGCCTTGTGAACAGATAATTCCACGAGTGCTTTCCGGAAATGGTTTGGTTACGGAAGTTGGTGAGTTGACCCGGCCTTTGCCTTGCAAAGGCTTGAGAATGCTGCCACCTTGCACATTATGATCATATTGAGTGCTGATGAATTCGTAGCTGCAAATGTTTGGGCGGGCGAGCATGTCGAGCAGGGTGTCTGTAAGATTTACCGGTTGTGGAAAGTCCGGCTCGGGGTTACGTTTGCCGGCAGGTATTGTGTAGCAGGTTTTCAAGATTTTGCGGGGCAGTCCTTCGTGTAAAAATTGCATTTCTAAATCCATGATTGCTTCATCTTTGAATTTGACTACGGCGTGGCCACTATCGGTAAACTCACCGATGACAGTGGATTCCACTCCACGTTTAGCCATCAGTTTTTCAAATTCCGCCAATTTTTCCGGTGGAATTGCGAGCGTCATTCTTTCCTGGGATTCACTGATCCAGATTTGCCAGGGGGAGAGATTGGGATATTTGGTTGGGACTTTTTCGAGATTTACCAGACAGCCGCCCAGTCTGTCCTCTGGCAAGCAGATCTCCTTAGCCATTTCCGGGACTGAGCAAGAAATTCCGCCGGCACCATTGTCGGTGATGCTGTTATAAAGTTCGAGGTCGCGGGCTTCTTTTACAATTGCATCGGAGAATTTTTTCTGGGTAATGGGATCGCCGATTTGTACTGCTGTAGCGGGGCTGCCGGAGCTTAGAGCTTCGGAAGAAAAAGTGGCTCCGTGAATGCCATCCATGCCTACGCGGCCACCGATTACCACAATTTTATCGCCTTTTTGTGCTTGTTTTTCCCAACTGTTTTTGCCATTTATTTTGCGTGGAATTAGGCCTACGGTTCCCACAAAGATCAGCGGTTTGCCTTTGTAGTCATCATGAAAATAGACAAAACCTTGAGGAGTGGGAATGCCGCTGCAATTACCGCCGGCGTTGACGCCTTCGATTACACCCTCAAGAATTCTATGTGGAAGAAGAGTGGGATTTGCGAGCTCTGAGTCGCGGTAAATTGGTTCTTTGTCCCATGGATTGCCTACACAGTAGCCATATTTATTAATAATTGGTTTGGCACCTTTGCCGAAGCCGAGACAGTCGCGATTTACGCCGATAATGCCGGTGATCGCGCCGCCAAAAGGATCCAGAGCGGAGGGGCTATTGTGAGTTTCTGCCTTGTCTGTGATAATCCAATTTTCGTCGAAAATTATCCCACCTGAGTTATCGGAGAAAACGGAGACGCAGAAGTCACGGGTGCCCTTTTGTTTGCGAATGTCGTTGGTGGCGCGCTTGATATAGCCCTTATATAAGCCATCTTCGTTGTCATCAATTTTGGCGGCGAAAATGGTGTGTTTGCAGTGTTCGGACCAGGTTTGGGCTAATGATTCGAGCTCGATGTCTGTGGGTGAGCGAGCTTCTTTTTCAAAATATTTCTTGATCACTTCCAGCTGATCTTTATCTAAAGCTAGCGGTCCGCGGCGTGCAGCCACGTCTGTAGCCTCTTTATCCGGAATGCCTTCTTTGCCGAGTTTCAGTAGCTCTTCTTCGGAAATATTTAAGTCAATTTTGTCGACTTTCGGGTGACTTTTTAGATGAACTACGGGGATAATCGTGTCCATGCCATTATCGGCGGCAAATTTTTCGTGGGATTTGATGGTGATGCGCTGGATGAGACTGTTGGCCAGGGAATTGCCGATGGTGGTGACATCTTTTGCGGATAATTTCCCGGCAATAAATATCAGAGTTGAACTATGCACGCTTTCTTCTCCACTGAATTTAAGTTTGAAATAATCTTCGATAGTTTCACGGGCTGTTGTTGCAATATTGTCCGTAACTCCGGGTAAATAGCCGATTTCCAAAGCGAAATCGAAGGGAATTTCGTTTTGAGCTTCATCGATAAGATATTTTTGGCTGACCTGATTGGAGAGCATTGCGGCAATTTCTTTCAGCGAGGATTTTTTGAAATTTTTATTGATGACGTAGACTTCAACAACAGTAGTGGTCGATGCGTTAAAGCCCCAAGATTCAAACTTTTTAGTCATTACTTCAGATTTGCTGTCATTGACCCTGGTGTAAACTTCGATGCGATGTGCCATATATCTGGAAGATAGCATTTTTCAGATGTACGGGCAAATTTTTGACTAACCATGGCACTTCTTGAACTTTTTGCCGCTACCGCAAGGGCAGGGGTCGTTGCGGCCGGTGTTGGTAAAGGTAGTCTGTTCTTTGGTAATGGGGTGGTCGTTAGGATTGACCTTTACTATTACCGGATTGGAATTGTCTGAAGAAAGCGAAATATCCTCTTTGGTCAGCGCGGATTCCACTTCAGCTTCGTTGGTTTGCATGTGCTTAACTTCTTTTGGTTGGACGACGATTTGGGCCGGAGCAATCTTGGTAAAATCGAGTTTGAATAGGGTATTTATGGTGTTGGCGCTAATCATGGTCAGCATCTCCATGAACATTTCGTAGGATAGAGATTTGTACTCAACCAGTGGATCTTTTTGAGCGTAGCCGCTGAAGGCGACATTTTCACGTAGACGAGTCATGGCATCGATATGATCCATCCAGAGAGAATCATTATTGCGGAGAAAAACGGATCTTTCTATTTGGCGCAGGATTGACGCGTCCGGTAGAGCTTTTTCGCGGGCTTCGTAGGCCTCTAAGAGATAATTTTTAGCAAAATCTATCAATTCTTGTTGGCTGTTTTGCATTCTAAGCGTTTCTTCGATGGAGTTCTCTACTTTATGAATTGCGCTTAGATTTTCATATATTTCTTTAAAATTCCATTCGTTACGGGAGCGGGCTTCGCTATGGTTGGTGACAATGTTTTCCGCCAATTCGCCAATCATGGTTAAAATGCCTTCTTTCATATCCTCCTTCTTGAGAAATTTTTGGCGTTTTTTGTAGATCACATTGCGATGAATATTCATGACATCGTCGTATTCAACCAGATGTTTTCTGACATCAAAATGATGGCCTTCCACTTTCTTTTGAGCGCTTTCAATGGAATGGGAAATAATGCCGTTGGTAATTGGCATGTCTTCCGGCACTTTCAAAACATCCATCATCCTTTTGATCTTGTCCGCCCCAAAAAGACGCATGAGATCATCTTCCATGGAAATGAAAAATTGACTTTCTCCCGGGTCTCCCTGACGTCCGGAACGGCCGCGCAGCTGATTATCGATGCGGCGGGCTTCATGGCGTTCACTGCCGAGGATGAAAAGACCACCTACTTCTTTTACCCCTTCACCGAGTTTGATATCGGTACCGCGACCGGCCATATTGGTGGCGATGGTCACGGCGCTTTTTTGTCCTGCTCCAGCGACTATTTCGGCTTCTTTTTCGTGATATTTGGCATTCAAAACATTATGCTTGATGCCTTCGAGTTTTAACAATTGGCTCAAAATTTCCGATTTTTCCACGGAAATTGTGCCGAGCAGTACAGGTTGGCCTTTTTCATGCAATTCTTTAATTTTTTCCACGATGCTCAGATATTTACCCTTTTGAGTTTTGTAAATGACATCGCTGGTGTCTTTACGTTGAATCTGGCGGTGGGTAGGAATAATGATCGTGTCCAAGCCGTAAATCCGATAGAATTCTTCAGATTCGGTAGCGGCGGTACCGGTCATGCCGGCGAGTTTATTGAAAAGGCGGAAATAATTCTGGAAAGAAACAGTGGCGAGAGTCTTCGATTCGCGCTTTACCTCAACGTTTTCTTTGGCTTCGATAGCCTGATGCAGACCGCTGGAATAGCGACGACCCTGCATGAGGCGGCCGGTAAATTCGTCAATAATTATTATTTCGCCATTGGTAACCATATAATCCACGTCGGCTTTATAACAGGCTTTGGCCCGGAGGGCTTGTTCTATATGATGCACTTCAGAGAAACCGGCTTCGGTGTAAATATTCTCGAGGCCGAGCAGCTGCTCCATTTTGGCAATACCTGTTTCGGTGAGAGTTGCGGTTTTCAATTTTTCATCAAGATTGTAGTGGGTATTTTCCTGAAGCTGGGAAACCAGATGAGAATATTGCTGATATTTGCTGGTGGATTCTTCAGCTGCGGCGGAAATGATTAGTGGTGTGCGGGCTTCATCGATCAAGATGGAATCCACCTCATCCACGATGGCATAAAATAAATTTCTTTGAACGATTTCCTCGGCATTGGTGACCATGTTGTCACGCAGGTAATCAAAGCCAAATTCGTTGTTTGTACCGTAAGTAATATCGCAATTGTAAGCCTGTTTTTTCTCTTCCTGGCTTTGACCGTGAACCACCACGCCTACAGAGAGACCAAGATAATTATAGAGGCCGCCCATCCATTCCGCATCACGATGCGCGAGATAATCATTTACTGTAACCAGAAAAACGCCTTTTTCGGTAAGTGCATTCAGGTAAATCGGTAAAGTACATACCAGGGTTTTACCTTCACCGGTTTTCATTTCGGCGATATTGCCCTGATGGAGAACGATGCCGCCGATGAGCTGAACGTCATAGGGAACCATTTCCCAAGTCGTTTCTTTGTCACGCACAAGCCAAGATTTGCCCTGGAGCTGGACGCAGGCGATTTTTACGAGGGCGAAGGCTTCGGGGAGAATGTCGTCTGGAGTTTCGCCTTTTTTAAGTCTTTCTTTGAATTCGCTGGTTTTGGCGAGGACGGCGTTTTGATCTGTGATTGTGGTCTCATATTCGGCGTAGATCTTTTTAATTTTATCGACGACCGGATAGATTTTCTTGAGAACTTTGGCGTTATGGTCGCCGATTAGTTTGCTGAGGAATTTGAGAAACATGGGAAATTATATGATTGGTATAATGTGTTTTTTCTTTGGGCAATTACTTGGTAATTTCAGCAGGGGGGATTCTAACATTTATTTAAATGATTGGGCGGTCTTTATTGTTGACAATTTCGTACAAAATGTTATTGTGACAGGCCTTGCTTTTAATTAAAATTTATGGCCCCAAAAGAGCAATTTAAACCGGATGCGGAAATAGTGGTCATTGCAGGAAAACCTATAAGAGGAATGGAGGATTTGGATACAATTGTTAAAGTTGGAGATAGAGAATTTGATGATTTGAGACTTGCAAATTTAATTAGGGAGAAATATTTTGTTGATCAGTTTGGGTATTATTAATGTTGTGGATTTGATTTTGGCTTGACGGGTTTTGCGTCCGTGAATTTAGGTGGAAAATCTTCTTTGATTCTGGTTGTTTTAGAATTTTGCTTTGAACTTTCAATTGGTGAATTTTTGGATGCGTAATGATGAAATTTTCGGGTAGATTTCGTGATTATTTTGCCAATGATTAACCGGCGCGTTTTAAATGTTGTAGAATAGCCTTTTTGCTCTTGTGGAAGGCATTTAAAAGAGTATCGTGATTGGTATAAATCATACTAAAATTCAATAAAAATTCTTAATAAAAACAACATGCAAAATAGTGATTTTCAAAATCAGCAAGGTGGCATCACAGACAAAGAACTTCATCGCACTTTTGTAAAACTCGGCTATGATCGCCGACGTTTGACCAATCAACTTTTAGCCATTCTGCCGGAAATTTACGAGCGGGGAATTTACAAAAAATATGCGCGTACGATTGAAGAATATGCCGGAAAATTTGGCGGCTTGGGCGGATAAGTTGAAAAATATGAGCAAACCGGCCGTGCAGGAATTGAGTAAGGAGGTGAGGTATAAGATGGAAATGGGGGAATTGAGTGGTGGTGTGAACTTGAATTTGTTTGAAGGATCGAGTAGTGGGAATTTGGCAAGTGGTAGCGAGAAATCGGCAAATTGCAAAACAACTCCGTGCGCGGCCGCCCCCCAGCACATCAAAATTGATCTGGAAGGTGAGCTGTTTTTCATGTTTTTGAAATTGAAGAAAAAATATGGGGAAAATTTGAGCAATCGGGAGGTGATGAAGAAGATTTTTGAGAAGAATTTGGGGGAGGAAAAAATTGAAGTGTCTCAATCTGTAAAAGTTATCCACGGGGATAACTTTTCATGCCAGGAAAATAAATCTTTAGCAGCGAACTTTGAATGCACAAATCAGCCAACAAAGAAAAAATCCCGCTATTTTTCCGTCCGCCTTCGTCGAAGTAGTTTACAAAAAACTGCCGGTAAGTGCTCTTACCCCGGCTGCAACCGACCACCCCAAATCTTTCACCACACGGACCGTTTTGCAAACAGCCAAAATCACGAATCACTTACACCGATCTGCAAAATTCACCACGAATTTGCACACAATGGCCTCATCAAAAATGAAAAATTTGCAATTCACGAATGGCAGTTGCAATTACAAAACACCGAATTGGATAAAATCGATCAGCTCTATCGAGAATATAGAAAAAATAATTTTTGAAATCGACGGATTCGTAAACCCACGAGTTTTATAAAATATGTGCGAGGTTTGTGATTGACAATGTCTGGAAAATAATTTACTCCCTATATCCCTTTGCGATCACTCCCAGCGTGCCGAGGATGATTTTGAGATCGCTCAGGATCGACCAGTTTTCGATGTAGTAGCGGTCGAGTTTGGCTTCGTCGTCGAAATTCAGATCGGAGCGGCCGTTTACCTGGGCCAGACCGGTTAAGCCCGGTTTGATATTGAAAACAAAGTGGTGATGTTTTTGATATTTTTCCACTTCTTCGGGGAGGTGCGGACGAGGGCCGACGAGGCTCATATTGCCTATCAATACATTCCAGAGTTGTGGTAATTCATCTATGGAATAACGGCGGATGAATTTGCCCATGCGTGTGATACGCGGATCGTTGGCTATTTTTATTAGTGGGCCGTCTTTGCGCAGATTCTTCTGGGCTAATTTGCCATAGCGCAGGTGATGAGTATTGTGGGACATGGAGCGGAATTTGTAGCAGGTGAAGAGTTTTTCTTTTTGGCCTACACGGCGGGCAGGGGAGTCATCTTCGAGTTTAGTGAAGAGAATCGGACCTTTGGAGTCGAGTTTTATGGCGATGGCCGTGAGAAGAAAAATTGGCGAAAGAATTGTTAGTCCGAGGCTTGCGCCGAGTATGTCTATGACTCTTTTTATTACTTTGCCCCAACCGTCCAATGGCGTGGGTTTCAGGCTGATAATGGGAATGCTGCCGATTGTTTCAATTTGAACATTGGTGCGGCGCACATCCAGCAGATCGGGAATAAAACGATAATCAATCTGATTTAATTCACAAATTTCCAAAATATCTTCGTTCTGTGCTTCGTTGAAGTCGGATTTCGTTTGAATAATTTCATCGACCCTGTGATTTTTTAAAATAGTTTCGAGATTGGAAAGGTCACCAAGCGACTTTATTGGCAGGCAGGTTCCAGGAGTTTTGTTGCCAATCAATCCGAGAATTTTGTAACTGGCATTTTTGCTTAATTCCAGGCCAATTTCTTGCGTAACCGTGTTGTTGCCAATAAAAATCAGGCGGCGCTGGCCTATTCCCATATGCAAAAAACCTTTTTGAATGAACCGAATGGTCGCACGTCCGAAAATTGTAAAAAGCAGAGTGAATCCCCAGCTATAAATCATGGCCAATCTTGAAAAAGGAAATATTCTGGCGAAAAAGAAATAGGTGATGATTGCTGTAGACCAGATCATACAGAGTACGATATTTTTGCGAATTTCGGTGGAAATTTTCGATGTGGTTTTTAGTGTGTACATATTGCCGATGCTGAAAATGATTATCAGCGCGATAGCCGCTTTCATGCTGAAGGTAAGATACTGAGGAAGAGTGGGAAGTACGGAAAAATCGATGGCTTTGGTCAGGCTGCCGGGTTCGGTAATAAGTCTTAGTTTGTAGGCAAACATGAAAGCGAGGATGGTCATCAAGAAATCCGTGGGGATTTTCAGCAGGCCGAAGAGAATTTCAAAACGCTTCATGGGAAGGAGTAAGGCGTGATTGTTATTTGTGAAAAGAGTTCGTCGGCTTTGGCATCGTCTTTAGATGATTCTGTGTTTGGATATGTTGTTATGATAAAATCCGCACGGATGTCCTGAAAAAAAGTAGTATACTGTCTTATGGAACAAAAATCTCCTTGGCACCTAAAGGTTTCAACAAGATATTCATTGTTTTTAAAGGATATATTTTTGTTTTCTTTGTAATCAGTCTTCTCTAGAATTGCTTTTTTTTCAGCATCAAAACTTTCCGCTGTGGGGTAATAACCTTCAAAACAGAAATCTTCGTTTTTACATTTTTTGATGAAGTTTTTTATTGATTCTTTTGAAGAAAATAAAACTTCAGTTAGAAGAGGCTTATCTTCCCTTTGTTTTTCTTCTGATTTGAAATTATAGCTAACGAATGATCCGCGACGATTTGGTTCATCTTTATGTTTTTCCAGTGAGTAACCGGCAGGTAGGGTGATATTTAGTTTAGCTTCTTCGATTTTGTAGGTTTGGCCCTGAGTGCTGGAAGGTATTTTTGTTGCTGTAATTGGTGCGATTTGCTTACAACCAACAATTGCCAGAACTGTTGTAATGCAAAAGTAAAGGAATATGATTTTTTTCATGGCATGAATTGTGTTAGTGGTAGTAAATTTCTGCTTGCTCCTAAATGAATTTTCATAAGCCGAGTTTTGTAGAACTGATTGGCTTTGGGATCTTGCGATCTTCGGTGAATCAAGTCTTGTGATCATCTATCTTTTGGTTGTTTGGAGACCTTTTGGCTTTATTAAGGCTTTAAGATCACGTTTACAACTCGTTGCGGTGAGAAAGTCTTTATCCATTTGGGAGAACAAAAACTTTTCCATCTCACCTTGCACCTCGTAGGGTTTACCAACTGCCTTGATCGACGAAGCGATTTTTGGCCTTCCCGCTTGGCGGGACTTTTCACCTTTCTTCCGATGCAATCTTGCGATTGATCGGAATAGTATTGTCTCTGTGGCACTTTCCCTCCAAAGCTTTTTTCCTTGCGGATTATGAACTTTGGGACGCGCTGTTAGCGGCTACGATTTCCCGTGGTGTCCGGACTTTCCTCTCTGATAATGGCATTATTTCGCCGAGGCGGAATTAGTACCTAACCGGAGCGATCACTCCAACCCATTTAAGAGCGGAGTTATTATAATATATATCAGGGAAAAAGCAATTTTTTACACATCCCGCTTAATACCAAAAACTTTTGCAATTACAGGCTTGACGGCCTTGGTTGCCACCTGTGCCTGAGCTAAAAGTTCCATGGCTTTCGGTATGACCACCTCCCCAACGTTTAAAAGGAATATGATCTTCATCATGGGTCACGCTGAAACGTCCGTCGTTTTCGATTTGCGCACTTGCACCTCCGGCATAAATTCCCAGAAAAAAGCGGGAACTCTTTGACAATTCGTCTTCCATAATGGTGAGTAAGGCTATATACCACCGTGGCGTTTTTTCCTCATCATTGCGACGAAGGTAAGCAGTGCCAGGCTGATGTACCGGAAGTGCTCGGAGTTGTTTGGGCTATTGCTATTATCTATGTTACAGCCCCCGTCTTCTGTCGGCGCGGTGGTTGTGTCTCCCCCATGGCTGCCATCAGGTGAAGAGAAATCGGTTTCTCCGATTTCTCCGCTTTGTCCGGCATCTGTAGTCGCAGCCGGTTCCCGGTCAGTATTCGCGTCAGTGTCCGTGTCCGCAGCGGCTTCAGGCAGCGGATTCTCTATATTGAAAGTTCTTGATGAGTCTTCAACAGATCCACCGATCAAAGTGGCAAGCAAATGTTTGTTTCCCTCATTGTCAACCCAATACACGATGATTTTACCCTGCTCGCAGTAGACATTGTAGTTAATGCCATCGGGCAACGCGCCCCCATAAACCGTACCTACCGCTTCCATGGTGAAATTTCCCATGAGGGTGAAAAAGTTGTTGTCATTGTCGGTAACTCTAAATTGGCCGGCCAGGAAATTTCCCAATTTTGCCAGTAAATCAATTTGATAGCTGCCGTCAATTTCCAGTTTTACCCGCTTGTCTTTACCAAGATCTATTTCCACCGTGCATTTTCCGGTTAAATTTACCAATGAATCCTCGCAGTCTTCCAAGGGGCAATCACCGATTTTTATGCTCACTTTTTCTTTGGCAAACTCGCAGGGAGAGGAGGGGGCCGTGTCCGGTGTTACTTCGCTGAATGTCGCTACGTCAAGAGCTTCCTGTACTTCTTCAATATCAAGACCAAAACTGTCCAGAAATTCTTGAGCGTCAGCCACATCTTGCGCTATAGCGTCGGCTACGTCTTCGACGGTGACTTCGGCGAGGACCGTATCATCGACGTCGTCACCGCTTACCTCGGCGGCTGTACCTGCATCGGGCGCATTTGTATCGCCGTCGGTGGTGTCCGGTGGTGGTTCGATCGGGTCCGGAGGTTTAGGCGCGGGTATGTCTACTGTCCAGATGCGGGT
>CAYZOB010000054.1:0-6219 GCA_964480115.1 uncultured Candidatus Peribacteria bacterium | reverse complement strand
CTGATTCCGCCGAATTTTTATGAATGTGCACAACCAGATTTACGAGATCACTCGGCTCTTTTCCTGGTTCCGGTTTTTCCACTATATTTTTAATAAAACCGGCTCGATCCGTTTCCAAATAGCCACCGGGAAAATAGGAAGTGACTTTTTTGCCCAGTAAATAACTGTCCGCTCTGCCAATTTTCGCCGCCTTCAAAATCAATTTAAAGGCTTCCACGTCGACCACGTCATTACTGCTCAGCACCATGACTGCTTGTCCGGCTTTAGAGGGGGCTCGCAACAAATCCTTCGCCGCCAAAACCGCTCCACACATACCCAAATCAAGATTCTTTTGTTCCCGCACCACGATTTTCATTTTCAGAATTTTCATCAAACTTTTGGCCAAATCTCTTATCCTTTCCAGATTGTGTTTGCCTCCCACCAAAATCACTTCATCCAGTCCGGCCTGTTTCAAAATTTCCAATTGGTGCACGATCAAAGGCTTTCCGAGAAAGTTCAGGAAATTTTTATCCGCGATCGGTTTCATTCTTTTGCTGCGCCCGGCAGCCAACATCACGACTTTCATAAATTGCAAAAAGTTAAGTCAAAATTTCCTTCAGCCTGTCTTGCTTCACCGCCATCTGAATTTCCATGGCAATTCTTTCGCCGTAACTCATCGATTCGCCATACAAATAGCCGGAATATGGAGTAAATTTGGTTCCCGGCGACCCTGGAATCCTCATGCTTACATCAAAGATCACAAAATCTTCTTTGCCATCTTCCGCCACCACCGCTCCTTGCAAAGCAAACGGTCCGATGATGCCCGGAGGCACTTCTTTTTTCATTGTTTTTACGAATTTTTCACCCAAGGCGAAAGCTTTTTCGATCAGCGATTCCTTCATGGTTACGGCATAATGGCCTGTCTCAATCATCTTTGGACTAAATCCGCCAGCAATTAATTCCATCTGTTCCTTGGCTGTCAGCCTCAAAAATCCATCAAGATTTGTCTGTCTGCGCGTGTCAGTGCCCATCAATTCCACTTCGTCTGTCAAAACAGAATAGAAAAAATTCAGATTAATATGCGCGCCCACGATGTATTCTTCAATTACCGCCTTTTTCAAATCAGCTTCACGAATTAAACCCGCTTTAATTCTCTTCGCACCTTCTTCTTTGTAAGTTTTTTCGCTATTGGCAAAGAAAAACGCCCTTTCGTAACCACGCTCAGCTTCATTCACTTTTACAATGGACAAACGATCAATTTCTTTCGCCGATTTAAAGATTTTTGGAATTCTAATGCCCGCTTTTTGTAGCAAAACATACTGGTTCTTCGGGTGATCGCGCTCTTCCAGCTTCACGCCTTCCCTTAAGCCAAAAATCGGCACTTTGAAATCTTTTTCAATCTTCGCGAAATCACAATAAACCCAGAAATATCTGTTGTGAATGAAGACCGTATTTAGCTCGCGCAGCTCTTTCTGCACACTTTCCTTCACAATGTCCGCAAATTTATCTACCAAAATAATATTGCCCACACAGCCGCGGCCTCCACCCATGCCATCATCGCGTCGGCTTGCCACGCTAGGTCGGCGGCGATAATATTTTTCGTAAGTTTTCTCCCGACCCTTCTGGCACACCACCACAGTATCAAATCCATATTTTGTGGCTCCATGACACACATCCAGGGCACTATGCCCGCCCAGCACACCAATGGTGATTTTTTTCTGATTGTATTTTTTGAGAATCGATTTAATGTCCATCGTATTCAATTAATTTATTGAACCGATTCTAGCAAAAAACTTGCTAAAACACAAAATGTTCATTGTAACTCCGCTTTTCGTCCTAGGACGATCTGTAAATGTACTGAAATTAAATCCCCAATTCCGCCGCATTCTCCGTCAGCGCCTCGATCACCCCCTGAATCAATTCCTCCTGCGCCACGCCCAATTCCGCCGCGCCCTGCTCAATGTCAGCACGATTTACTGCGGCCGCGAAGCCTTTATCCTTGAGCTTTTTCTTCACTGACTTCACTTCCATGCCTTTCATTCTATCAGGCCTCACCCAAGCACATGCCACCACAAAGCCCGACAATTCATCCACCGCAAATAAAGTTTTTTCCATCTTCGAATCGCGCGTCACGCCGCTGTAAGTAGCATGACTTTGAATCGCTCGCAAAATATCTTCAGCCACCCCTTTCTCACGTAAAATTCCTTCGCCAATCATCGGATGTTTATCCGGATACATTTCATAATCAAAATCGTGCAAAAGCCCTGTAACATAGCATTTTTCAGCATCTTCACCGAATTTCTTAGCAAAATATTCCATCGAAGCCGCCACCGCTTTACAATGCCTGATGAGACTCTCGCTTTTCACGTATTCTTGTAAAATTTCTAGCGCTTTTTGTCTGTCCATCGTATTCAATTAATTTATTGAACCGATTCTAGCAAAAAACTTGCTAAAAGACAAAATAAACCAGTCCAAGAATCAAAACAGCAAGACCATCCATTATTAAGCCGGCCATTGCCAAACCTCTGCCTTCGTCTTTTTGCAATAAGCCGATTATACCCAAATATGCTGATAAAAGCGGAACAACGGATAATGATAAAACCAGTAAAATCCCGGTCATCCATCCTATAGATTCCCGCAAAGTTTCATTGTCAATTTTCTCAATCAGTTGCAAGATATTTTGGCTGTGACTAAGGACGAACATAGCATAGGTAAAAGGTAGTAAAGCTAAAACAAAAGAAGCTATTCCCCATGAGGATTGATTAGTTTTCATAATAATTATTAATTAATATAAGCACACTCTACGCCATTACCCCCCCCGATTAGTCAAATGCGATTTGCTGAAATCACTCACCTGGAATGGAAAATTTAGGTCAATTTGAACATGAAATCCACAGGGACATGGGAAATTCATAGGTGAGCATATGTTCGCCGGCGTTTTATCCCTTTTTTCAGCCTAAAGTAGCAATTTCAGGCTGTAGATTTTTCACGAAAAACAGCAGAACTAAAATGTTTATTTACGGGATATCCCGTAATTTCAATCTGTAAACTTGCAAAGTCTACCATTCGACATACGTTTTGACCCAGCATCTCAAACCAAAATACCGAAATCCACCGATCCCTTGGAACCGCAATCAGATTCAGAGCTATTAGACCCATCCTCAGGCTCTCTGCAATCATATTCACCATCTCATATGCCGTCATTTTCATGGTCTTTGCAATTGCCACCAGCGTGTCCCTCTAACCCCAAAGTCACCATCGCCATGCAGCTCTACCCGGAAATTGCCGATCAGCTTACGCCAAGAAAAACTAGACCAGTCAAAACCTGAAGCGGTAGAAGCAACCTCCCGTCCCATTTCCGCCGCGGGGCGTACCAAGTCTTGCCAGAACACAATTTTTTCATTATAACTCCGATTTTCGTCCCAGGACGATCTGTAAAGATCACCAGCGCCTTTCTATCACCGCACCTTTCTACCCCAGCACCTTATCCAATCTATCGCTCTCTATGGCCATCTTTATATCTCTAGCCAATCTTCGACCCGTACTCATCGGCTCGTTATAGCGTAGCCAGGTGTAAGGAGAGCCATTAATATAGGGATTGGTGCCGGCCACAATTCTCGCTGAAATTTCAAAAATATAATAATTCAACTCCGGATCAATAATTCCCTCCAGGCAAAATGGGCCGAACAGCCCTCCATCGGCGAATTTTTTCGAAGACTCAATCACTCTGTCACCCATTTCAAAAATTTCCGGCAAAATTGATTCCCGCACCACCAAAGGCACATTTCCGGTGATGGTATAAGTCGTGCGAATATCGACATCCACCTGGTCTTTTGCCGCTATTCTTCCTATAGAATCAGCATTTGATTCATAGCGTTTATCAAAGCCCATTACCTCTAATTCTCCGGTCAGTTTGCTGTAAAAATAATGCGTATAAACCGGCACGCCCACGATATATTCCTGTATAACATAATCATTATGATCGGCTTTACCCTCGTAAATTTTAAAACGCTCGTAAAATTCGGCAGGACTATTGGCCAGAAAATAACCTTTTCCACCGGAAGCTCCATGAAATTTAATAATCACCGGCCTGTCAATTTCTTCCGGATTTTTCAATAACGCCGGCATCTTGATTTTGGCATCCAGCATCCACACTCTTTCCTTGTTACGATCCGATTCCCACTCCAGAATGCCTTTCGTGCCATAGTGCATCGCTTTCATTTGAGGCACCTTGTTTGCCCCTATATAAGCCACAAAAGAGCCATGAGGAATGACAATGGCATTTTTTTTAATCAATTCATCCTCGATTTTAAAAAAATCCTTAAACGAATCCACGTAAATAATTTCATCCGCTACGCCATAGCTTTTGTATGGTCTGTCCCGACCTTTTTCACAGATGCAAATAGTCTGAAAACCCTCATCTTTCGCACCTTTGAGAATTTGCAAAGCGGTATGACTGCCCAGCGTCGCTATCCTGTAATCTTTGATGTTAGCCATAATTTAAAAGTAGATCTTTTGGCCATCATACAAAATGACCGTCATGTTTGTCTAGCAAAAATTACCAAAATTATGTATAATATAAAGAACAAAAATAAAAAATAACCTTTAAACATGGAAAATCAAAATTTACCCGTAGTCCCTGATAATAACAATCAGGCTCCTGATCCGGTTCCGACAGCAATACCGGCAGCCAATACAGCTCCGGTTGAAACAGCGGTTCCGACAGCAAATCCAATGCCAGTCCCAGCTGCGGGTCAGACTCCAGTCCCAGCTCCTCTACCTCACAAATCTGATACTTTAAAATGGGTACTGGTCGGCGTCGGCGGTCTGCTTTTTATTGGACTTTTGACTTTTTTTCTGGCTGGTGGAGGCTTGTTTAAGGGAGAATTGGTACTTGAGGAGGAGGACATGTCCGGCCACAAATTTTGCGTCGGTGGCATCCCCGTGGTAGGTCTCAATGAAGGCAGCAATTATAATCTTACGATCAAAGATGGTAGCAACTGTAATCCCGTGCAGATTGCCGTAAATGATGAGGATTTGGCTAAAATCTATTACAACAAAATTTTAACCGCCACCGTGAACCCCGCTAACTCCATGGCTTATACCTTCACTGGTGAAAATAATTTAGAAGCAAATTCGGACATTCCTCCGGTTGTTTCTTGGGATTTTGGTGAATCTGATGCCAATGGTCCTGTTACACAACCATTTGTAGCCAAAGCAGCCATCACCCACACCTTTACAACTCCGGGCGAACACACCATAAAAATTCATGGAGTAATGACTTTAGCTGATAATTCAACCATCACGCTCGAAGCTAAAAAGAATATCACGGTTACGGCCCCGGCTGCCCCTGCCGCGCCGGCCGACGTAAATCAAATTCCTGACAATGCCGTAGTATTTAAATTTAGTTGTAATGATACGGGAACTCCTTTGGAGACCAGCTGTTCTCCTGGGGCTTATGTAGCAGATAAAAGCATCAAATTATATAATCCGATGTGGAATTTTGGCGATAATTCACCCGATAGCGAAGGAGGAAAATCCGCAGATGGTTTAATGACCATTCCGCAAACAATGAAACATACTTACAGCAAAGCCGGAACCTATCAGGTTAAATTTACAATCGTAGCTGAAAAAGAAGGTGTCGAAGAAGATGTCGAAGAAACTAAAGTGTTCACCAAAACCATAGATGTTATTGTGCCTGCCGCCACTGTACCCGCACCAGCCGCGCCAGTAGCCGCAACTCAAATTCCTGACGATGCCGTAGTATTAGCATTTAGTTGTTTAGGCACCACGACACCTTTAGAGATTAATTGTAATCCAAGCCCCAAAGCAGTAGATACGACCATCAGCCTTTATAATCCGATGTGGAATTTTGGCGACGCCACAGGTGACATTCCGGGAACACAAAATGAAGCTGGAACAATTGGCGCTATGAATCATCTTTATGCTGCAGCCGGAACCTATCAGGTTAAATTTACAATCGTAGCTGAAAAAGAAGGTGTCGACGTAGCTAAAGTGTTCACCAAAACCATAGATGTTGTTGTGCCTGCCGCCACTGTACCCGCACCTGCCGACCCGGCTGCCCCCGCCCCGGCACCAGCCGCTGATGCCCCCGCCCCCACCACCTCCATGGATGACTTACTCTTATTTAAAGCGCCTGACAGCACCCTCTTCGCCGATGTGTTTACCTCAGTAGCGACCGCTGCACTAAGTGACCCAGTCACGGTAAGCCCCGGCGAT
>CAYZOB010000053.1:0-25634 GCA_964480115.1 uncultured Candidatus Peribacteria bacterium | reverse complement strand
CAAGCACTTTTTGATAGCACGCGCCTGGCCCTTATGGCAACAGTCGACGGTCATCCTCTGCAGCGAAGGAGAAGTCCTGATCAGAGCGATCCGATAGAGGGACAACCCTTAACCCTGACAGAACAGCAAGAAGTTGTTTTGATGGCTATCGCAAGCCACAACAGAGCTACTGGAATTGCCGCTGCCGCCACAGTCACTATCACCACACCACCAACTCGAACAATGGAACTTCCACTGCCATCAGCGCATTTGAGAAGAGCCAGAAGACCTGAGAAAATTTAACCTTTAAATTTACAAACCCTTCCGCAATTTACGCTTTTTTGTCATAAAAAAATTTATGAGATTGGCGCACCTCCCAAGTGCTTTAATTTCACATATTTTTCTTCACGAATTCCTCCACTTCTTCCACGAAGAAAGGCCTGCCGTCGTATTTTAGCATGCGATTTTTGAATAATTTGCCGTCGGTTTTTCCGCTGCCGCCTGCCACTCGTCCGCCTAACGCCGCCTCCAGCATCCTTCCCAACTGCCCATTGTAATTTCCTTCAATCAAATTCACATTTTTATTTTCCTTGAAGAATTTTTCGGCCACTTTTGTCTTCAATGGGAACAAATAGCTGTAATGCAAATAATTCACCTTAATGCCTGCCCGGCCTGACGGGCCACTTTCCCCACACGCCGCAATCACATTCAGCATCACATTTTTCGAACGTCCCCAGCCTATGAAAGAAATATCCGCATTTTTTTTAATCCCAAAAATTTCCGGCTCCGGCAAATTTTTTTCGATCAACTCGGCTTTTTTCATGCGCTTTTCATACATCACGGCCGTGCGCGGACTATCTTCAAGCAAAGATCCATCCTCCCAATGCTCATCCCCATTTGCGAAATAATAGGCCCCGTCAGTACCCGGCAGCCAGCGCTTAGACAAGCCGTCCGCTGTCACCTTGTATCTGTCTTCATTTTTCAAATTTTTCAGCTCGTCCGGCCTCACCAGCCCCCTCTCAATTTTAATTTTCCCCATTTCAAATTCCGGCACATTCATATTTGTCTCCGCCACCACTTTTTCCGTGAGCAGCAAAACCACCGTCTGATATTTTTCCGCCAAATTGAAAGCATGTTGAATTAGTTCAAAACAATCGCTCGGATCGCTCACGGCCATCACCACACGCGGAAATTCTCCATGTCCTGCATGCACCGCCAAATCCAGATCGGCCTGCGCCGTCCAGGTCGGCAAACCGGTCGCCGGCCCCGGCCTCTGGGCCACCACAATCACCAGCGGCGTCTCAATCATTCCCGCCAGCGAGACCGTCTCCGTCATCAAATCAAATCCGCCACCGGAAGTCGCGCACAATGCCCGCGTCCCCATGTACATCGCACCCAAAGTCATATTCACCACGCTGATTTCATCTTCCACTTGTTTGACCAACACGCCGGTCTTCACCGCGTATTCCGAAAAATGTGTGAGAATGGAGCTCGACGGACTCATTGGATAAGCAAAATAAGCTCTACAGCCCGCGTGAATCGCGCCAAGAGTCAGAGCATGATTCCCGTCAATGAGTAAACTTTTACCTCCGGAATTTTCACCTTGATCGTTCTTTTTCCCATCTTTCCCCGCTTTTCCACGAACCCCACCCGGCACCTCCGATGCTAAGGCTCCGTGTCGCGCGGAGTGCGCGGCCGATGCTAAGGCTCCGTGTCGCGCGGAGTGCGCGGCCGATGCTAAGGCTCCGTGTCGCGCGGCCACCTCCATCTGCACCTCCACTTTTTCATAACCCGCCTTCAGACACTTCAAATCAATCGCCAAAAGCTTCGGTTTATCTTTAAATTGCTCGGTCACTTCCGCCTCGATATATTGATACGGCAGCCCCAGCGCCTTCCAAAACATGCCCGCCAAAACCACATTCACCATCAAAACATTCCCGCCATTTTCTTCCGCGATGTCACGCGCCATGCGATGCAAAACTTTCACACCTCTTTCCGCCGCCAGCGCATGAATATCCTTTACACCCAGCGGTCTTTCATAGCCATGGATCAAAAGACCCGATGCTAAGGCTCCGTGCAGGCGGGAGTCGCCTGCGCCGCGCTTCAAATCGTCAAAATAAACCACCAGACTTTGCTTATCGATCGCCATCATCACGTCCACGCGTTTCGCCAATGCCCTGATCGGCTTCAAGCTCACATTTATAATAAAACAAGCGTGCCCGCCCTTAATCAACGACGGATATTCGCGATCGGCCACCACATAAAAGCCCATATTTTTCAAAGCTTTCATAATAATTTCGCCGGTACTCAGCAAACCAGAACCGCTTTCTCCTGTAATTTTTATACAAAGTCTGTCCATAACGCGACAAATTCTAGCATACATGCTCATTCAATCCAAGATAGCAACCCTCTGAGATGTGGTGAAAAATCCAAGCCACGTAAATAGCGAAACCCGCCTTTCGTATCCAATTCGATTGACGAATGCGCAATTTTACAGAAAACAATGTTTGCCATTATTCGCGCCTTGACCAAACAGCGTTTTACTTTCTGGTTGGTTCATATGAACACTTTTTGATCTGTTATTTTTGACAAGTCTGATTCTGACCTATGTTGAAATTTAAAATTTGGTAATACGTAACCCACGTGGATAAAAGCCGATCTGTTAATTGCGGCTACTCTGTCTTTGTGCCGCCTGCCCGGCCTTGACGGGAAAGGCTCCCATCAGCCTCAGCCTCAACCACTCAGCCTCAATCCATCAGCCTCAATCCATCAGCCTCAGCCTCAACCACTCAGCCTCAATCCATCAGCCTCAATCCATCAGCCTCAGCCTCAACCACTCAGCCTCAATCCATCAGCCTCAGCCTCAATCCATCTCCCTGATTGCCTCTAAGGGAATCATTTTTCCCGATCCATAATCACTAAGGATTTTTTTAAGTTTCCGGGCATTCAACATTTGATCTTCTGGCATATTTTGAAGTTCTTCCAATGTATACCAGCCAATATCATTTACCTGATGCTTGTTTGCCGATGGGATTCCCTTTTTTATTGAGCCGGAAAAGATGAAATGAAGATAATGGTCATCTCCTCGCCCCGTATAAATGCCAACAAGTCCCAAAATTTCGACTTCGACATGCACTTCTTCCAGTGCCTCTCTCTTTGCGCCTTCAACCAAAGCTTCCCCCAATTCCAAGTGTCCGCCTGGCAGATTGAGTTTGTTTAAAACCGGCTCTTTTTTCTCTTTAACGAAGAGAATCTGGCCGCAATCATTCATGGACAATAAATCTCATAAACAATGTTTGACAAATATTCTATTTGGCTTACTTTTGACCACCGGGGCTTAAACTGTTCGTCCACACT
Organism: uncultured Candidatus Peribacteria bacterium; assembly: GCA_964480115.1. Classification (GTDB taxonomy): domain Bacteria; phylum Patescibacteriota; class Gracilibacteria; order UBA1369; family LOWO2-01-FULL-3; genus JACRIB01. Next base: position 22,298 of record CAYZOB010000053.1, on the reverse strand, counting down.
CACCCAACCATCCCCGCAATTTTCTCCGCCCATTTATCCACGTGGCCTTTTAAAAGCGGCAAAGGACAGCGCGACACCCGCAGCGGCATGTGCAAAATCTTCGCGCCCTTTTTCTTCAAAAAATCCATGATAACTTTCGCCGATTCAATGTGGTAGTCATCGTCATATTTTGGGTCACCTAAGCCAATTACGGCGCATGGCCATCCGGTCATATCCACCGCCGCCAACCCCTGCAAAAATTTATCAAAATATTGTTCCAGCTGGCCGTGGCCGTAGGTGGGACTGGCCAAAATCAGCAGGTCAAAATTGCCGGATTTTACCATTTCACTGGCCTCAGGCATTTTCGTCTTACCCGCACCCCACCCCAGCTTCCCCGCATCCGTCAGTTTTGCCTTCAGCATTTCCACTTTATGGCCGCACGCACTTAAAACCTCCGCGACTTTCTCGCAAACCATCTCGGTATTCCCCCCCGCCGACCCATAAACTATTTTAATTTTTGCCATGTGGTAAGTTTTTTAATTTTGGAGTTGGCTTTTTCCCGGATTTAAACGCCGTACCAAATGCCAAGGCCTCTTCAAGCCATTTTTTAACTTTAGTTTTATCAACAAGCGACATGATAGAAACCGGCAATCTTTCAATATATTTTAACTTTTCAATTACCTTGTACATTTTTGAAAGATTTTCATTTTCCAGTAAAAGCAAAATGTCTATATCTCCGGTAAACCTAGCAAACCCATACAGGTTAACAGCCACACCACCACCAACAAGATATTTTACTTTTTTTAAATTTAATTCTTTAAAAACTTCTGCAAAATGTCCCATGCCTACATTCTAGCATATCAGCTAAAAAATCCCGAGAGCCATCCAAATTTCGGGGGACGGGACTGGTTTTTTTCTCTTTTTAATGCTATAATTATAAGATTTTAATTATTTTTATTATGGCTAAAAATATTGATGGAAGTAAGGATAAAGGCGAGGTCTTTGTCGATATAGATTTAGATCCGAATGGTAATTTGGCGCTGGAATATAAGATCAGGTGCGGCAAGTTAATGAGTGATGGTCCGGGGATGAATGACGAAGGGGTCAGAAATGCCATTAATTACATAAAAAATGTTTTTCCTTCAGACGCAAGGGTCAAGGCTGGTAGTGATGCATTGAAAAATGAATCCAAATTGATTTCATATATGCAGGTTGGTTTGTTCCATGCGCTTTTTAAGGGGATCAAGGAGAATGTGGCGGTAGCTGATGCTTTAAAGATGGAAGTTTTTAACTGTAGTAGAAGGCCAAAGAATGGTAAAAGGGCTGATTTCATGGGAAAAATAGCAGAGGAGTTGGTTGAAGTTATTGATCCATTACTGGTTGATCCTCTTGTTCCGGGTGATTTTAGAGACGTTAAATTTGAGAATTTGGCTCAAAATGTAGATCAAGAAGCTGCTGATTTTTACAAGGATTTATTTGCAGGAAGAGAAGGTTTTGTGAAAAAGGAATTATCGCCCAGTCAAATTCTTGCGCTGTCTTTTATGCATGTTCATTTCTTCGAACCTATCAAATTTAACATTGATAATTTATTGGATACTACGCAGGGGGATAAGGGCATAACCAGTGTTTTCATTGAAAGTGCTCAAAGGGAAGCCAATTTAATGATCTATGATTTGGGAACTATGGTTATGGATAAAATAATTCTGGCTAAGGATTTTGATATACATGAGTTAGGCAGTATTGTAAAAACTACCGTGGAGCTGATTGAAGGCTACAAAAATTCCTTAATACCTCTACTGATTAAATTATCACCAAGGAGAGCTGTTCTCGAGGTTGTCGCCAGGATATTTGGTTTTGGCGTGGACCTAAGGCTTGGACTTCCTGAAGAGGAAGAAAACGAAGGCAGGTTTGAATCTGTTGTAACCAGTATGATAGATTTATCAGGAGATGCCACGGTTTTTTTAAGGATGGTTGAAAAAAGAAGTATAGAGGAGATTGCCAAAAACAGGCCTGATGATCCGGAAAAATTTCAAAGATTAAAGCTTCTTGTTCAATTTATTCTTTTGATGAAAGAGAAATTGCCTGCTGATAAGGTGTCGACGGCCGCTTTTAATTTTACGCTAAGCATGTTGTCCCGCTTGAAGGATGATGATGAATTGGCTGAGCTGGGTGTAGCTTTAAAGCCGGTTATTAACTATTTGTTTACAATTCCGGGTGGATTCAGGGAAGTTGCTTTTGAAAACCCAAAACTCATAAAATTCATTAATGCAAATCCTGCTATTTTCCCGCAAATGATGGATTTTTTTCTTCCCCAGAAGCCCGCTTTGACCGAGGCCAAAGCGGCAAGGTTTAATAAGAAATATGGAATTATATTTGAAGTTTTGAACTATGTGAACAGGAATAGGGGGGTTCACATTGAAGATGAGCAAAGATATATGATTGCTTTTACTTTGGAGAATGTTAAAAGCTTTTTTGAAACGGAAAAAGAAATGGATTTTTTTGTTGTTTTAGCTATGATAAATGCTCTGCTAAAGCCTTATCGAAATCAAATTCCAAAGTTTGCGGATTTTGCTTTAGCTGTAGCTAATTTAAACGAAAAGAGGGCTTAGCCATGGCATTTTTATTCACGCCAATAGCCATCACAAACAATAAATCCGAAAGTCTGTTTAGGTATTTAAGCATTTCGCCGGCAATTTCCGGCACATTCCCGCCCGTCATCCCCACCATCCCCCTTTCCACCCTCCTGCAAACCGTCCGCGCAATATGCAGTCTCGCCGAAATTTCCGAACCGCCCGGACGCACAAATTTATTTAAATCCCCCACGACCTCCTCATATTTCGCCATTTCTTTCTCCAGAAATTCCACATCTTCTTCTCCAATCGGCTTAATATTCCCCGGACATTTCATTTCAAAGCCCACCACAGACATCATGCGGTAAATGTCGTCCACCACTCTTTCCATGACGTCACGGAATCCTACCCGGTTAATTTGCAAATTTACCTCCTCCTCGGCATTGTGCACACAGTTCTGCTCGCCACCGCCCGCGCGCACCGCCGCCCACCCCACCACCGCCTGCAATTCATCCAGCTCCCCCACCAGCACAATAAAATCGCAAGACTTACTCACTCGCCGCCCGCCAAATAAGCTCGTCTCCCCCTTGTCCCCGGTTTTTGTGGTAATTTTCATACTTCGATTATATAATAGCGCATGCATGAAAACTCCACCATCATCTTCAGCCGCGCCCACGCCCTCGCCCACTCCCACTCCCTCGCCCGCGTCAGCCGCTGCCTCTACGCCGCCTCATCGCGACCACCTTATCCTCACCCGCGAAGTCTCCTCCCTGACCAAAGAAATAGCCCGCCTGAAAGACATGGATTTCATGCAGGTCTTCAATCACCCGCTTAAATTTCTTTGGTATTCTTTTCTTAAAGGTCTAATGATTGGCTTTGGCTCTGTACTGGGAGCCAGCGTACTCGTTGCGCTTTTTATTTATATGCTAAGCAAAATTCAGCTCGTACCGATTGTTGGTGATTTCGTGCAGGATCTGATAAACCAAATTCAGAGCGAACAATACAACAAATACGGCAAACCCCCCACTCAAATTCTAACCCCCTAATTTATGGAAAATCAGGCCGATTCTAATTCAAAAAGCATTTTACTTTGGTCATTTGTCGCCACCATTCTCATTGGCAGCTTTCTGGTACTCATGTTTTTGAGCAAAACTCCACCGGTTACTCCGGGAAAACTTTCTACTCCCGTCGCAGAAGGCGAATGGATTAAAGGAGCCAAAGATGCCAAAGTTACCTTGGTGGAATATAGTGATTTTCAGTGTCCGGCCTGCCTCCGTTGGCAGCCGACCGTTCAGGGCATCATAAATGAATTTGGCGCCCATATTCGTTTTGTTTATCGCAACTATCCGCTCCGCACCATTCACCAAAACGCTCAACTAGCCGCTCAGGCCGCCGAAGCCGCCGGTCTTCGTGGTAAATTCTGGGAAATGCATGACGCATTATTTGCCAATCAGTCAGCCTGGTCTTCGCAGCCTGCAAATGTCGCAACCTCCACTCTTGCCGATTACGCCGGCCAAATTGGCCTCGATGTCGAGCAATTCAATAAAGATCTGAACTCCGGCACAGTCCGGGATGCTGTAGCGGAAGACGTAAGCAGCGGTGATTCATCCGGCGTAAATTCCACGCCCTCATTTTTCTTAAACGGTACACAAGTTAACCCCTCAAACGATGAAAACTTCAGAAAACTCATCCGCGACGCCGTCGAACAGTCTACCTAAATGGCTTATTTGGAGTTTGATTTTGGTCAGCTTCCTGGGCTTTTTGGACTCCAGTTACCTCACTATTGCTCACTACACCGGTCTCTCTTTGCGTTGCACCGTTTTCAGTGGTTGTAATCAGGTGACTACCAGTCCTTATTCGCTGATTTTAGGTATTCCCGTGGCGCTACTTGGCATATTTTATTATCTGACTATTTTGCTGGCAACGCTGTTTTATTATGATGGCATTGTACATATGCGGCATCAGACGAGCCTACCTATGCGAATGGCTTATCTTACCTGTATAGGTTTTCTGGTTTCCGTCTGGTTTATTTATTTGCAATTATTTGTAATTAAAGCAATCTGTCAATACTGCATGTTCTCCGCGGTGACCTCCACCTTGCTCTTTATTTTTGGAATAATAATTTTTAAAAAATATCGCAAGTAAAAACACATTCCCTGAAATACTCTCCGGCTTTCAACGCCTTCGATAAACCCATACAAACCATCCCACCGCCACCACTACCGGCAAAATACTCAACACCTGCCCCATCGACAGCGGAAAATTCACCGGCAACGGCCCATGTAAATCTTTGAAAAATTCCAGCAGAAATCTGCCCAGAAAATACATTAATAAAAACAAAAACAGGAAAAACAACTTAGGCTTGGCTCCGTGCAGGCGGGAGTCGCCTGCCGATGCTAAGGCTCCGTGCAGGCGGGAGTCGCCTGCCGCCATTTTCCCATAATATTTTTTATACATAAAATACAGCACCGCAAAAATTCCCAGATTCATCGCCGCCTCATAAAGCTGTACCGGATGCCGCGGAAAGGCTTCTCCCAGCTTCTGGAAAATCACGCCCCGGCCCGCTCCGGTAGGTTTTCCGATAATCTCCGAATTAAAAAAATTTCCCAGTCTCACGCACGCCGCCGTCACACCCAGGGGCACCACAATCAAATCGGCATATTTAGTAAATTTTACCTTATGAACTTTTAGCCAAATAAAATAAGCCACGAAGAGCCCGATCGTAGCCCCGTGACTGGACAATCCTCCATTCCAAATTTTCAAAATCCTCACCGGCTCAGCCAGGTAATACTCCGCCTCATAAAAAAACACATGCCCCAGCCTCGCCCCAACCAGTAACCCCAGGAACAAATAAATCGCCAAACTGTCCAAATCTTCCTGCGGATAGCCATGCCGCCTAAAAGCCTTCATCAGAAAAACATAAGTAAATACAATTCCCGCTGCAAAAAATAACCCATACCAATGCACGCTCAATCCGCCTACGGAAAATAAAATCGGCTCAATATTATTAGTAAAAATCATGGGTAGAAAGTTAATGAACTTTTTAATGAACTTTCTGAGTCTATCACAGCTTTTTCATTTTCCCCACCGCCTCTCTGATTTCCTCGATACTCGGCATCAAGGCAAATCTCACATAACCTGAGCCAGGATTCACTCTTTTGTCATTCATCTCGCACTCCTCCGCAATCAAACTCCCCGGCGTCACCACTATCCCAATCTTCGGATCCAATAACTTTTTCGCAAATTCCACGTCAGTCATGCCTGTAGGAACCTTCTGCCAGATATAAAAAGTAGCCGCCGGCAGAGCCGCCTCCAGCCCTATAGCCTTCAATCCCTCAATCAGGATTTTCGCCTTCCGCAAGTATAAATCACGCATCCCTGCTACATGTTTGTCGTCCTCCAAAGCCTTAATGGCCGCTTCCTGTATGAAATTCGGCGTACCGGAATCAATATTCGTTTTCAAAAGTTTGAAAATCTTTATCACTTCTGCATCACCCACTACAAAACCAATGCGATAACCGGTCATATTATTACGCTTGCTCAAAGAATAAAATGCAATAATTCCCTGTTTCCCAAGCCCTGATTCGTCCGCCGCCTGCAAAATGGAAATCGGCGCCTTCTTCCCCATATAAATATCAATATAACAACCCTCGTCCGCCGCGATAATTATTTCGTACTTTCGCGCCCACGCGATTAAGCCTTTATAGTAGCTTTTAGAAGCCACCGCCCCGGTCGGTGAATTAGGATAATTTATCCAGATGATCTTCGCGCGCCGCGCAATATCCGGAGGAATGGCCTCGTAATCCAGCAAAAAGCCATTGGTCTCCAGTAGTGGCACAAAATACGGCACCGCCTCTGCAAAAATAGTTCCTGTCTTCATTGGTGGATAGCCTGGAGAAGGACAAATCACAATATCTCCATGTTCCACGAAAGCTTCCGGAAAATGAAAAATTGCCTCTTTTGAACCCACATTCGAACAAATTTCCGTGTCCGGATTAAGCGAAATTCCAAATCTTCTTTTCATATAATTTGCCGCGCTCACCCGAAATTCTTTCAGGCCGATGTAATGCGGATAGCCGCTCAAGGCGTGTTTTTTTGCCGCTACCGACAGCTCATTGATGATAAAATCCGGCGTCGGCTCACTCGGATCACCCACGCCAAAATCTATGGCTTTCACGCCTTTTTCACGCAAATTTTTCACGCGATCATTTATTTCCTTGAAGGCATAAGCCGGCAGAGATTTCAGACGAGTTGACGGTTTTATTTGCATTTTATTGTGCATTATTTTTTAATCCTCGAGCAGAGATTTCGTCCTGGGACGATCTGTAAAATTTTATAAACCCTCAGTCGTTCGATATAAATCCTCAAAAGTTTCAGCGCGGCGGATCATACGCAATTCGCCTGCCCGGCGCTTTGACGGGCCTGCCCGGCGCTTTGACGGGCCTGCCCGGGCATCAGACGAGCCTGCCTGCAATAAATATTCGGCGTGCAAAAGCTTGCCATTGTAATGATGGCCCATGGCAAAAGCGTGTCCGCCACAATTATGAATAACGACGATGTCGCCAATTTCGCACACCGGCAATTCGCGATCTTTGGCAAACTGATCATTGTTTTCGCAGATACTGCCGACAACGGAAACGATTTCTTTGGGAAAATTATTCACTTCCGATTTTTTAATGACGCTCACTTCGTGATACGCCCCATAAATCGACGGTCGCGGCATGTCATTGCTCGCCGCATTGATGCCGATAAATTTTTTGTAAGAATCTTTTATGACAATCACTTTCGCCACCAGCCAGCCGGCATCCGCCACAATAAAACGGCCAGGTTCAGCCATTAATTTCGGCTCTTTCAACATGTGCGCAGCACATTGTTCGTCAAAAACTTCTCTGATAGATTTTGCCACCATCTCCATATCCAGACTCTTTTCCTCCGGCTTGTATGGCACGCCAAAACCCCCGCCAATATTCATGAATTCAATTTCTATACCGGTTTTTTTCTTAATATCCGCCACGATATCGAAAAGTTTCCTCACGATATTCGCAAAATAATCCTGATCTTCCATCGGCACATTACTGCCCGTCATCATATGAATGCCGAAGTGTTTCGCGCCGGCCTTTTTTGCCAGCCCATAAGCCTCTGCCGCTTTCTCAAACGGCACGCCATACTTGGCGTTTGGACCGGCAAAAACATTGCTGGCAATCGTAGCCTTGCCAACACCCGGATTAATTCGGAAAGACAGAGTTTCTGGCACGCTTATGGTTTCCGCATGATGCAAAGCACCATCCCCAATCATACTCACATCATCCAGATTCAAAATAAAACCGGCGTCTTTAGCTATTTTCAATTCACTCGCCGGATTATAATTTCCGGTAAACATGCCCGGAGACTTTGTGTCTACGCCTGTTAAATCGCAAATTTTCTTAACGATCAGGCATTCCGTTTCACTCGAAACATCAAAAGCGAAGCCCTCATCTTGTATAATTCGCAAAATCGCCGGATTGCTATTGGCTTTTACCGCATATAAAGGCTGAAAACCAGGCTGGCCATCGGGCACGGCCGGAAAATATTTCTCGAAAGCCTTTTTGAAATTTCGACAATTTTCCCGCAAGCGAGCTTCCTCATAAAGAAAGAACGGCGATGGAAACTGCCGCACGGCCTTCATTATGCCTTCCTCCGGAAAGTATAGAACTTGCTGATTTTTAGAGTCTGAATCCGAAGTTTGACGCATTTGCATTTGCTGTTATGTCTGGTTCATATGAACACTTTCTCATCTGTAAATTTTGACAAGTCCGATTTTGATCCTTGTTAAGTCGTCGATTCACCAACCAAGCACATTGTTTTTCGTATGAATTCCGGCCTAAATTAACCCATATGCCTTCATCGTCTCCTCTAGATAGGCCTTGGTCTTCTCCTCCGGCTCGCACATCGGCAAGCGGAAACTAAGTTCGCATAAACCCATGCGCGACGCAATATACTTTACCGGAATTGGATTTGTCTCGACAAAAATGTCTTTAAACAAACGCGTAAATTTTTCATTTATCTTCTCAGCACCTTCAAAATCACCGGCACTGGCCATTTTTACCATCTCGCTCAATTCACGTGGAATTAAATTCCCCGCCACCGACACCACACCATCACCGCCATTTTTCATCACTTCCAGGGTCAAACCGTCATCGCCGGAAAGCACCGTGAATTCTTTACCCAGCGCATCCCGCCGCGCCAAAACCTCCTTTATCTGTGCCATGTCCCCGCTCGCCTCTTTCACGCCCACGATCATCGGATGCCGCGCGATTTCCATCAAAGTATCGGTCTCAATATTTACACCAGTGCGGCCTTTGATATTGTAAACAATGATTGGCAAACCCAACTCCGCCAGTGTCAGATAATGCATCCTCAAGCCTTTTTGTGTTGGTTTGTTATAATAAGGACTGACGATCAGGCAGCAATCCGCACCCGCCTTTTTTGCATTTTGAATATATTCTGTCGCTTCGTGTGTGGAATTACTGCCAGCGCCGGCCATGACCAGCACTCGAGGGGCAGATGAGCTATTTGCACCATCTTCGTGGACTTTTTCATCACCTTTTACCGCAGCTTTTCTCGTTTCCTCCACCACAATCTCGAAAATCCTCGCGTCTTCTTCGGTCGTAGTTGTGGGGGATTCCCCTGTCGTACCGACCGGCACAATTCCCGTCACGCCACCGGCAATTTGGCGCTTCACTATGCGGCGCAAAGCCTCTTCATCCACACCGGCCGATGCTACGGTCCAAGCTAAGGCGGATGTCGATTGGGGTAATCGACCTCCGTGCCGCGCGGCATCTTTTCTGAACGGCGTCACAATTGCCGTCCACATTCCCGCATATTTTCTTGGCATATATTTAATGATTATTTTTTGACTAATTTAATTTTTTCAATTTCACCGCCGGCGGCATCAATTCGGCCGGCATTCTTGCGCTCCCGCTCCGCCTTTCACATTTCCTCCAAAAAATCTTCCATTCCAAAAAACCCTTTTTTCCCAACCAGCCATTCTGCCGCCTTCACGGCGCCCAGCGCATAGCCATCACGACAGCGCGCTTCGTGAGTGATAAGAATTTTGTCCGCCGCCGAATCAAATCCAATTGTGTGCCCAAAATTCACCATTCCACCTCTCACGGATGAAAAATGAATTTCATTTGGCTCACGCTTCCTGTTCAATTTATCTTCCATCACTGCGGTTTTTCGTGCAATATTTTCCAGCAAAATTTTCTCCAAAACTTTAGCCGTGCCGGATGGCGAATCCACTTTATTGCAGTGGTGAATTTCATGTCCCCAGACGTCATATTCATCAAATTTATTAATCAATCGTGCCGCCTCCGCCACGATTTTGAAATACAAATTCACTCCGATCGAAAAATTTGAAGACCAAAGAAAACCAATATCACCATCGTCAACTCTCTTATCTCCAATAATTATTTTTTTTACCTCCTCCAATTTCCCGTACCACCCCGTCGTACCCACTACTAAATTCACCCCCGCTTCTTTGCAAATTTTGACATGCTCTAAAACCGCATCTCCCTGAGAAAAATCAATCACCACATCCGACCCTGAAAGTATCCCCGGGGATAACGAAGCCGAAGCATCCCTTGCACCAAAATTATTTGCACCCTCACTTGCTCCAGCCTCCTTCGTCCCCGGATCAACAATCACCGGCACCTCATGCCCACGCTCCAACGCAATCGTCCTCACCACACGTCCCATTGCCCCGAATCCTAGTAATGCAATTTTCATACTTGTACAAATCTACGGATTAAAAAGTGTTCATATGAACCAATCACAAATCCAATTTCTTGTGTGTCAACCTTGTCTATTCACCTCACACAAACAACATCGCAATTTCCACCGCATTGAGCGCCGCCCCCCTCAATAACTGATCGCCACTCACAAATAATTCCAAGCCATGATCTCCAAAAATCAAACTCTGACGCACGCGCCCCACCTCTATGTTAAACTTTCCGGCCGCGTTAATAGGCATAGGATAGCGATTTTTGCTCACGTCGTCCACCAGATCCACTCCCGGCGCCACACTCAGCACCGCCCGCGCCTCTTCCGCTGTCACCGGCTTACGTGTCTCGATCACTATCGACTCGCTATGCGCCCGCAATGTTGGAATTCGCACCGCCGTGCACGAGCACGCAATCGACTCATCTCCAAAAATTTTCCTTGTTTCCCAAGCCACCTTCATCTCTTCTTTCGTATATCCGTTCTCCTGAAATTTATCAATATGCGGAATAATATTGAACGCAATTTGGTGGGCAAAGAATTTGGCCGCCCCCGGATCCGCAGCCAAGGCGGAGTGCAGACGGGAGTCGCCGGCCGATGGATCGTCAGCTTTCACTTTCACATTTTCCGGATCCAACAATTCCTCAATCCCTTTCGCCCCTAAATCATTTTCCTCAAAAATCGCCCTTGTCTGATCCACGAGCTCTTTCATCCCTTTTGCCCCCGCCCCGCTCGTCGCCTGATAAGTCGAGATAATCACTTTCCGCAGACCAAAGGCCTTATGCAGAGGCCATAAAGCCATCGCCGCAATTGCCGTAGTACAATTCGGATTGGCAATCACTCCCGGATTTACCCTGGCCGCTGCCCCATTCACCGCCGGAATCACCAGCGGCACCTCCTTTTCATAACGAAAAGCCGAAGAATTATCAATCATCAAGCAGCCAGCCTTGACCACTCTTTCTCGCCATTCCTTACTGATATCCCCCCCCGCGGAAAAAAGCGCGATGTCACTTTCTTCAAACACTTTATCGGAAATTACTTCACACGCCACCTCTCCGAACGGCGTCTTCACCAAGCGACCAAAAGACCTCTCCGAAGCCACTAATCTCAATTTTCCCACGGGAAAATTCAAAGCTTTCAGGCAATTTATCATCTCCACGCCCACCGCACCGGTAGCACCTACAATCACTACGTTTTTCATATAAAAAATTTATTAAATACCTTCTTCGCCACTTCTTGTGCCTCAGCCTCCTTCACCAGAAAGGTAATATTTCTTTTGGAGGACCCCTGCGAAACCATACTAATGTCATGATCCTCCACCGCCGCAAATAAATCTTTCAAGACCGCCCGATTATGAATAATTCCCGCCCCTACCAGACACACGATAGCCATGCCCTTTTCCACACGCACCGTCGCAAATTTTGACAATTCGCCCACGACCTTATCCGCTTCTCCATTATCCACGGTCACCGACACGCTCACTTCGGAAGTCGCCACCACGTCCACATCTATATGCGCCCGCGCGAAAACCTGAAAAAGTTTCGCCATGAAGCCCGGCGCCGTCAGCATTCCAGCGGAACAAATATTTACAATGCTTATGCCTTTTTTGAATGTCACGGATTTAATGGATTCTTCCTCGTCATTTATTACCAAAGTTCCCGGCGCGCTCGGATTAAAAGTATTCAAAATTTTCACCGGAATATTTTTGGCTATGGCCGGTTTAATGGTTTTTGGATGCAAGACTTTTGCTCCAAAAAAAGCCAGCTCCGCCGCTTCTTTGAAAGAAAGTTTTGGTAATACTTTCGCTCGCGGCTCATTTCTCGGATCAAAATTAAAAATCCCATCCACGTCTGTCCAAATTTGTAATTCGCTGGCATTCAGAGCTCCGGCCACAATAGCGCCACTGTAATCACTGCCTCCACGTCCCAGCGTAATATATTTCGCGGTCTCCGATTGGCCAATAAATCCCGTCACTACCGGAATTACGCCATCTTTCAACAGCGGCAATAATTTGTCCACTATAGCTTTATTGGTTTTTTCAAAATCAACATTTCCTTCGCCAAAATTGTTATCCGTAAAAATAAGTTCGTAAGCATCCACCGCTGCGCTCTTGAATCCGTTTTTTTGCAAAATCGCCGGTAGAATCTGGCTGCTGATTCTTTCTCCGAAGCCGGAAATTTTATCTTTCATGTAAGTCATCAGCTCGCCTTTTTTCTGCACCTCCAGACAGCATTCTTGAAGCTCTTTCCAGAAATTGTCCAGATTTACCTGTGCGGACAGACCCAGCTCCGCCAAAATTGCCGCGTGTTTTTCACTCAATCCTTTGAGAATTTCTTGCCAATTACCGCCGGTCGCGGCCGATGCCAAGGCGGAGTGCAAGCGGGAGTCGCCTGCCGATGCCAAGGTCGAGCTAAGGCGTGATGTCGATTGGGGTAATCGACCTCCGTGCAGGCGGGAGTCGCCTGCCGCCTCCGCTAACAAAATCAATTTATCCGTCGTGCCGGAAGTTGCTGATACCACTGATACCACCGCTACTTTTGCTTCCGCCATACCGCCAATGATTTCCGCTACTTGATTGATCGCTTTCGCGCTCCCCATGGATGTGCCACCGAATTTTGCGATAATGGGGCGAAGCCCCATGTCCCCCGCTATTGCCATGATTTCATTTTTTATGAAATAAAAAACCCCCGCTTCTACGGGGATCAGGTTCTTAAGAAATTTTAGAATCTCAAGAGCCTACCCCTCTGGGAGTATCTTCTTGGTCTTCTTTAATTCTTTTCTGTCCATCATACTTATACAAGTTAACGCGCTCAATTTTATCCAAAGCTCCAAATTTGTCAACAAAAAAAGGGCCCCCGCAGGAGCCCTTTTAAAAATTTTCTAAATCAATTTCCTCCGGTATTTGGAAAAGCTTCATCGGCGCCGGCAACCACTTTCACGGCAGCCAAGCCTTTATTCAAAACGGTTAGCATCTTGGCGGCTTCCGCTCGGTTTGCAAATCCTTTGGCATTTGCACGAGTACCACCATCGGCTCCTGTTATGATGCCCAATTTATGAGCTTTTGCAAAATCAAGTTTCTGCTCATCATTCATCTCGCCAAAATCAGTATATTGAGCAATCTCGGTGTCGACATCAACTTGCACCTCTCCACCTTCGATCTTTTCCCAGACAGCTACGGCAAGATGAGCAAAAGCATCTCTTCTCATGGCTCCACCGATACCTCCGCATCTGTTTATAATATTTTTCACCCCATCTTCACCGATAATATCTATCGCGCTTTGTACAAATGGTCCCGCCCAGTCTACACTTCCGGCCAATTTTTTCGCACCTTCACCGGCTTCTGAAGTTAGCGATAAGCCCGCCGCCTTATCAATCATGGCAATACCTTCGGCACAATTCAACTGTACTTCGGGTCGCAGATCTTTATAACCTTCGGCATTTTCCGTACCCTGTACCACTCCCAAAGTAGCAGCTTCATTAGCGGCAGCTGCATACCATACATCGTGTTTCACGTCAGGGAAAGCCCACAAACCATCTCTACTAAGCTGTTGATTGATCTGTTTTTCATTAGCTCCGTTACCATCTCTGATGATTTTTTCCAAAGATTTGGCCGGATCTTTGTCTTCATTGGCATCAGCCAGGGCGCTATCCACACGATCCTTATAGCCGGCCAAAGTACTTACCGGCCAGGGTCTTGAGGCAATCACATTTCGTGCCGCTTCCACACGATCGGCACTATCCGGATATACCGTTTCAATGGTTTTCAAAGTGTTGATGATGTCAACCGTATATCCCTGTTGTTTGTTTACGGCATCGGGAGCGCTGGCGGCAAAAACAGCCGCATTCTCAAAACTCGAGGACAATTTTTCGGCGATATCCGCTTTCACGGCGGTAAACATTGCGGTTACCTTGGAAAGAGTGTTCGCATCCATATTTGAAGCCAATGCGGACATACGTTCTTCAATAACTTTAGTCAGCCTTGCTGTTATCTTTTGTTCAACCAGCGCCACCACTCTGTTGAATGTTGCCTCATCCATTTGCTGATCTACACCGCTAAACTTCAGTCCATATGCCGGATCAATACTTTTTGTACTTGCCCTCCTCATTAAGCTCTCTGCCCTCATTCTCAGGGCATCCATGGCCGGCATAATAGTTGACTTGTCTTTTGCGTCTTCACATGCGCTTACCAATTTATTGCCATCTACCAGTAATGATTCCACTTCGGCTTTATAAGTTTTGGATTTTGCAAACATTCTTTGAAATTCAGCCATGCGCTTGGAAATTTCCGTGCACATTTGTGATTCCCAGTAATTTTTTTGTTCGTCATCCATCAGGGTGTTTGCGGCATAAATATAACCGCGTGGCGTATCGCCTTTCAAAGCCTCTTCAATCGTGCACATTCTCTCCGGACTACCACCGAAAGAGCTGTCTCTCACATTCGCAAATGAACTCATGCACTCAGGTTCAAACAAGCTTCTTGGATCTCCTGATGATGCAATATTCTGAATGTTATCCATCATATCGGCAATAATCTCGTCGGCTCTATCCAGATAGCCTAAAGCCTCGGAAACATCAGCCCCTTCCGCTGCCGCGTCTTCCGCCCTTGTTCTGCTTTGTTGAATATCTCGGGAAATATATTTTAACTGATTGCCAAACATGGCCGACATTCTTGCTGCCTCCCTATTCATTCCCTGGTCTTTTCTGTCATATTTTGTTGGGCTGACTTGGCAAGATTGAAGATTGAAATCCCAATAAGCATTTTGTCCGCAATTTTCAACTGCCTGGTCAACCATCATTCTCTCCATTCTGCACCAACCCGTAGCCGTTTCCGTAGGTCCGGAATTCCATGTTCCTTTTTTAGCTACGCACTCAGCTTGCATTCTGGCATTCATGTTGTTAACAGCCGTAAGATCGACCTGCATCTTGCAATAACCCATGCCACCGGACATACCCGGTAACCAGGTTCCACCGGCTTTTCGGCAGCCGTCATCCATACTGGAGGTATTTGTGTTATCCATTTGACAGGCAGGTTTTGTCATTGAATATCTACCTGCCGGATAAGCTGTTCCATTTGGACAAGTACCTGCGGGCATATCCCACTCGGTCATAGTATTTGTAGAACCGGTACACATACTTCTGGCGGCATCCCAGCCCATGCCTTTGGCACGGCAACCATCTACGGTTTCAGCAGTGCCGGTGCTCGTTCCTCCACAGCTTGGAATACCAAAATTTCTCCAGTCGGTATCATTGCCGGCCCCTGGATTCCAATTATTGGTTTTATTTACCAATAAACAAGCTGCTCTCACTTTAGCGATATGATTTGCATATTCCGAGTCCGTTCTGTTCAAGATGTAAGATTCTGTAGACTGACCATCTTTAAAACTCCAGGTGGTTTTTACCCAATTGCTATTAGTGGTTGTATTGAAATAGTTCATTGGCACGCTACAAGTGCTTGTAGCGGCATTCCATGTGCCCGGCTTACCATCTGATCCGGATCTACTGGTGCAAGCGCCAACAGTATCTACCGTTTTTGTACCTTCGCCTCCACCACACACCGGAATACCGGCTGTTTCTGGTCGACTGCAATCGCTTGAATTTGGCCAAGTAATCTGGCTCATTGTTGAATTGGCACAGGCCGCTACTGCTGCGGCAACGGCAGTTGCCGGAGCGTTTGAACAAATCATGGATTGTAAACCGAGATTATTCCAAACTTTCTGTACAGAAGGCCAGGAAGCATTGGCAGTACCGCCTTCTGCGGCTGTTTTTTCAGCCTGGGTTGAAAAACACATAAATTTTGTGGTACTCCAAAAATAAGCCGCACTTGTACAGGCAGCTTGAGTAGTGAAAGAATAAGCGGAATTCATAGTGGCACTTCCGGTACACATACTTCTGGCGGCATCCCAGCCCATTCCTTTAGCCTTGCAGCCATCGACGGTTTCAACCACGGTGGATCCGGCAGCAACTTCTGCGGCAGTTTTCTCAGCCTGGGTTGAATAACAGGCATTTTTTGACCAGCTCCAGAAAAAATGCGCTCCGTTACAGGTAGGTTCAGTTATAAAAGAGGAAGCTCCTGCAGTTGTGGTAGAATTATTTACGCAGGCATTACCATTCCAGTACTGACCACTCGAACAAGTGCCGATCGCGGTGGTAGGTTTGCAAGTGCTGGTTGCTGCATCCCAATATTGAGCCGATGTACAACTGCCCACGGTTGCAGCGGGAGACTTACAAGTGTTTGTTGAGGTATCTAAATATTGAGGAGAAGTACAGGTCGGAGCGGTAGGACACGTAGGAGCCGTACCTGTGCCTGCCGGGAAAGATGTTCCGTTAGGACAAGTAAAAGCTGCATAACCGGTCGGCGCCGTAGTAGTCGTCGGCATGTTACAAGGAGGATTGGCTGTAATTCCCATCCATGTGCCTCCAGCTGCCACACATCCGGCTTGCATTTGAGCGTCAGACGTTGCATCCGTCAAGAACTTTTGGGAATCCGAACCGCCGATTTGCGTAGCGACCACTACCGTCACGGCAAAAACCGCGGCAAAAATACCCGCCCAGTTTTTTCGGTCATGTTTTACGTGTTTTTGGTGTTTTCCCATTTTATTTTTGTTTTAAATGATAAGGTGAGGCCCAATATGAGACCTCTGATTAACTATACTATAAAACAAAACAGCAAAAAAGTCAAGGCAAAACTTGACAGTTTCTCTGAATTGTTTTACGCATTTCTATGCGCTTCCATGAGTAAATCTTTAGTTTCCTTCCATCCGATACAGCTATCGGTCACCGAAACTCCATATTTCATTTCACCCCAGCCTCCCCCGATTTTTTGACCCCCTTCAAACAAATTACTTTCCAGCATCAGTCCCATTATACTGCCGGATCCGGCCCTCAACTGCCCCATGACATTCCCCCAAACCCTGGCCTGATTGCGAAAGTCTTTTTCACTATTGGCATGGCTGCAATCGATTAAAATTCTCGGTTTCACTCCGGCTTTTTTACAAAAGTTTGCCGCCTTCGCCACGTCATCCGCGGAATAATTCGGCCCGCGGACTCCACCTCTTAAAATAATATGTCCATAAGGGTTTCCGGTCGTTCCCACCACCGAGACCCTACCTTCATTATCCATGCCCAAAAAACTATGTGAAGATTCCGCTGACAAAATAGCATTCACCGCCACGTCCACGTTCCCTTCCGTACCATTTTTGAATCCGACCGGCATGGACAAGCCACTCGCTAATTCTCTATGAGTCTGCGATTCGGCCGTCCTCGCCCCTATCGCGCTCCAGCAAATCAAATCCGAATAATACTGAATCACGATCGGGCCCAGCACCTCCGTGCCGGTCGGCAAGCCCATGTCATTTATTTTTATCAACAATTTTCGCGCCAGCACCACTCCCTCTTTCAAGGAATATGAATCGTCCAAGTACGGATCATAAATAAACCCCTTCCAACCCACGGTGGTACGCGGTTTTTCGAAATAAGCTCTCATTACGATTACAAATTTATCCTCCACTTTTTTGCGCAAAGCATTAAGTTTTTCCGCATACTCAATAGCCGCATCGGCATCATGAATGGAACACGGCCCGACCACCACAATTTTTCGCCCATCTTTTCCATCCAGAATATTTTGAATGTCCTCGCGCGCGCGCATCACCGTCGCCGCCGCTCGCTTAGTAATTTTTGCCTGCTTCATCACCTCCGCCGGCGAAGCGATTTCGCCAAAAGAAGTAATGCGCAGATTGTTTATTTTGGAATTCATGGTTTGCCCGTTTCAGATGGGCTATGACAGGATAACTCAAAAACCGGCTTTTGCCAAAATAACTAGACCGCCTCTTCCTCACTTTGAGGCCTTGCTGTCTTATACAACCGATCCAGCGCCTCGGGCAATCCGGGAGCATTGAACCAGGCCGGATATTGTCTGCTCATTCTATTGTATCTTTGTCTGTCCTGCCGTGTAGCCATTTCTTCTTCAGTAGGATTAGTATTACGTTTTAGCATTATTGGACTACCATCATCTTGGCCATCAGTCAAGCGACGCACCCGCTCCCCTTGGAGATAAGCAAATCCCTCTTCTTCCATACGAACATAGACCCGGTCAGAGGCACCAGCTAATTCATCTAAAAATTCTCTACTATCGTCAGCACGAATCTGTAAATCATTACTGCCACCTTCTAATACTCCGCGCACCGCATGGTTTACAGCACAAGCTCTGTCCATGCCTAATTCAGCTGATCCGCTTGGAGAACGTCGATTTCGGCCAAGCTCCAAAAAGCGACTTTTTGAGATATTTCTTTTTTCTATTTCTCCATCCGGTTTTAAAATTACAAGCTTGAGTGTTCGCGCAAATCTGGTCCTAACATCCTTCATCACAGCCAGGCGGGAACCTTGTGGTAATCCAAGCTCTTCGACATCCCGCGGTGACACATAACGAACGTCACCTTTTTCTATAGGGCTAGCAAAATTTTTCAGGTCTTCCAGCATAAAACTAAATGTTTAATGATTTAAGTATCCCATCATGGCGACTTTTGTCTCTTCTGTCAAGCGCGTTTTCCTGAAATTGAAGATCATCCCGAATTTGGCGCAACTATTCGTAATAATGGCATTTTGCTATAATCTCAGCACAGACAAAATTTGAATCCAGCCCATGCAAAAATCCTGCACCCAATGCGCCACCACCTTCCGCGTCGCCCCTGAAGATTTGAAATTTTACGACACTGTTTCTCCGGTCTTCAACGGCAAAAAATACTCCATTCCCGCCCCCGATCTTTGCCCTGACTGTCGCCAGCAACGCCGCCTCGCCATTTGTAATGAACGTAATCTCTATCCCGCCACCTGCGGCCTTTGCAAAAAACGTATCCTTGCCGAGCATCCTCCCCATTTAAATCAAACGGTTTATTGCCGCGACTGCTGGGCCGGCGACAAGTGGGATGTCCGTGATTATGGCCAAGATTTTGATTTTTCCCGCCCCTTTTTTGAGCAATTTTATGAATTGATGCGCCGCACGCCCATGCTTGCGCTCAATCGCACCGGCACCATGCAAAATTCCGATTATGTTCATTACACCGGCTATGCTAAAAATTGTTATCTCATCGCTCATGCCGACTTTTGTGAAGATTGCATGTATGGCTACGGCTTCAAGCAAAATCGCTCTTGTCTTGACGGTTTCTATAATCTTCACGACGAGCTTTGCTATGACTGTGTCGACGTGCACAAATCTTATGGCCTCACCGCCTGTCAGGATTGTCAGAACTGTCATTCCAGCGCTTTTCTCCGCGATTGTATCGGCTGCAAAAACTGCTTTCTCTGCGTGGGAATGCGCGAAAAACAGTATTGTTTTGAAAATAAGCAGCTCACCAAAGCGGACTACGAAAAAAAGCTCGCCACAGTCGATCTCGGCGCATATTCACAATATCAAAAATTCACCGCCGCCCGCCAAAATCTCGAAAAAGCCCACCATTTCAAAGAATTTCAGGGCCATAATCTTCAAAATTGTTTTGGCAACTATCTCTACAATTGCAAAGATTGTTATTATTGTTTCGACTGCGAAGATGTGGAGGAGGCGCGTTATTGCACGCAGCTCGTTCTAGGTTCGAAAAACAACATGGACATTTACCAATACGGCACCGGCCTGCAGCAATCTTTAGATTCCTCCATCGCCGGCGATCACAGCTACAATGTACTTTTTTCTCATCAGGTTCTGCTGGAATCTTCGGATATTATGTACTGCGCCCATGTCCACAGCTGTCGCAATTGTTTCGGCTCCACCAGCATTAACCACAATCAATTTTTGATTTTGAATAAGCAGTATTCGGAAAAAGCATATAACGAACTCGTGCCAAAAATTATCGAGCATATGCTGAAAACGAGTGCGCACTCCGGAGCACCTTCCGGCACTCCCGAATTTGGTCAACACTTTCCCTCACAGTTTTCCCTCTTCGGCTACAACAAAACCACCGCCCAACTTTATTATCCGCTCACAAAAGAGCAAGCCGAAGCCAAAGGTTGGCATTGGGACGAATATGAACCCCCTATTCCAGATGTCACCAAAAAAATCGCCGCCAAAAATCTTCCGGATAATATCCAAGACGTAACCGACAATATTTTAGACACCGCCATCTCTTGCGAAGTCACCGGCAGACTTTTTAAAATCCTGCCGCTCGAGCTCCAATTCTACCGCAAACAAAAACTCCCCCTCCCCCGCCGCCATCCCGAGCAGCGCCACCTCGATCGTTTCGCCCTACGCAACCCCAGAAAATTCTGGCAACGCCATTGCGACAAATGTAAAAAGCCCCTTCTTGCTACCTACTCCCCACAAACAAATCGCCTGGTCTACTGCGAAGATTGCTACACGAAAGAGCTGTATTGAAAATTTATCTTCGCCACTTTTGCCTAGTTTGCACAAAACTTGCATAGTTTTGCATAGTTTGATAGCATATGATCGTGGATAATCTTCTGCTAAACATCCGGGAAGCCGCCGCCCTTATAGGCATCTCTATTGATACCCTCAGACGCTGGGACAAAAATGGAAAATTAATGGCCATCCGCGCCGGGGGGAAAGGCACGCACAGATTTTATCGAAAATCCGATTTGGAACTTTTTCTAAAAGACCCATTTACCCTCGCGAAATCCTGGGCCTTTAGCCAAAACCCCTACACGCCCGAAGAAGAATTTTACTGTCCCAACAGCTCGATTTTCCAGGGCAGACTTTCGAAGCTTGAAACCTTACTCCAAAGAACGCCCGAATTTGAAACAAATTTTTCTCTTATCACCTCTATCACCGGAGAAATTGGTAACAACTCCTTCGATCACAATCTTGGAAATTGGCCTGACATAAACGGCATATTTTTTGCTTACGATCTTAATAAGCACATGGTGGTTTTAGCCGATCGGGGAATTGGCATATTGCAATCTCTCAAAAGAGTTAGGCCGAGTTTGGCAGACGATAAAACTGCGCTTGAGGTTGCCTTTACCGAAGTTATTACGGGCAGGGCACCGGAAGATCGCGGCAATGGACTGAAGTATGTCAGAAAAGTTATTGAAAAAAGTTCTATAAGCCTGGTTTTTTTAACCGGAGACGCCCGGCTTGAACAAAAACCCCATTCTTACAAAATTCATTTACGCAAAAATGACAATAATTTTCACGGCTGCCTGGCTCTCATAAGATTTTAATCCCACTAAAATATGAAAATTGATCTGAAAAAATTCGGCACAACCCTGACTTCAAGGCTGCTTGGCAAAGAAGCCTTCGCCGCTTTCAGGCCATTGCTTA
Organism: uncultured Candidatus Peribacteria bacterium; assembly: GCA_964480115.1. Taxonomy (GTDB): domain Bacteria; phylum Patescibacteriota; class Gracilibacteria; order UBA1369; family LOWO2-01-FULL-3; genus JACRIB01. The sequence goes on along the minus strand of CAYZOB010000053.1, from coordinate 728 downwards.
AAAACGTCAGCAAAAGCGAGATTGTCGAAGTGGATTTTGAAGGTGTAAACACTTTTTCCCCCTCTTGGGGAGCGGAATTTTTGACGCCTCTTATGGACATGTTCCCGGGGCGAGTTATTCTCAATAAAACCGATAATCCTTCGGTAAAAATCACTCTGGAACTGCTGGAAAGCATTACAGGGAAAAAATTTAAAACCTGAAACCGGCCTACGCCTCCTACAAAAAATCCATACGTCCAAATCTGCATTCCGATTGACAATTTGTCCACGGAAGAATTGAATCAGGCAAATCTGCTTCCATCGGAGGTGAAGCCATTTAAACCACAGAGAATATTATTTAAATTACAACTTCCCAAACTCTTCCCTAGCCCCGTTCCGCGGCATCCCTGCAAATTGCTTGTTTAGTAGCAATTTGCTATACTGTCACCATGAAGATATTTTATCGTGATATAGAGCCACGTATTACATCAGTTTTTTTTAAGAATAAAATGGTGGTCATTTTGGGACCGCGTCAGTCCGGAAAGACAACTCTTGCTAAAAAAATTATTGCCGCCTTTGGACAAAAAGGAGGGTATTATGATTGCCAGCTGGCCGACATACGGGCGCATTTCGTGCTTGGTAAACCTGATAAATTGTTGCCACTGACCCTGAAAAAAAAGATTGTTGTTTTTGATGAAGCGCAAACCATTCAAGACATTGGTACTATTTTAAAAGTATTTCATGATACCT
>CAYZOB010000052.1:0-59220 GCA_964480115.1 uncultured Candidatus Peribacteria bacterium | reverse complement strand
GTATGAATACTAATTGTGGACATATAACCAAGCAACGTAGCGGCGCCCTCCATCTCACTCAGAAGGTAGATTACGGGATAATACTGCTAACCGCTATCGCCAATAATTCAGAAAAAACTTGTCTTTCGATCAAAAAAATTGCCGAAAAAAACGATATTTCTTTTCTGTTTTTACAAAAAATCGCCGGATTGCTGCAAAAAGCCGGAATTATCAAGGCTGAAAGAGGTAAATACGGTGGCTACAATCTGACTAAAGAGCTTAAGGAATTTAATCTTGGGCAAGTCATAGAGGCTCTCGAAGGACCGATTGCCATCGTCCCCTGCCTAAATCCCTTCAGCACGCCAATCTGCAAGCGCATCGGCCACTGTTCGGTTCGCCCAAGCATGGCCAAAATTAACAATGAAATTCAAAGAATTATAACAACCAAGACTCTCAATTACTTTATTCAACCTTTATGATATCAACAATGACCAAACAAATAATCAAAGCAGGCAAGCAGATAGGCAAACATTCGCGTCCTGAGAACGAAATAAACACCCTGGAAATTTCCAATCTCCACGCCAATATCGGCAAATTAAAGATTTTAAACGGCATAAACCTGACCATCCGTTCCGGAGAAATACACGCCATCATGGGTCCAAACGGCTCCGGGAAAAGCACTTTGTGCAATGTGCTCATGGGTCACCCAAAATATGAAGTAACCAAAGGTTCTGCTAAATTTAACGGCAAAGAAATTTTAGATTTGGAACCGAATGAGCGAGCCAATCTTGGCTTATTCCTTGGCTTTCAACATCCATTGGAAATTGCCGGAGTAAGTATGGGCACATTTTTACGAATGGCTAAAAATCTAAACCTGAAAGCCACAGGCGATACCAAACAAATTTCTCCACTGGAATTTATGCCAACATTAAAAGAAACTATTTCCCTACTCAAGATGGACGAAAAGTTTATCACCCGTTCGGTGAATGAAGGCTTCTCCGGCGGTGAAAAAAAACGTGCGGAAATCGTGCAAATGGCGGTTCTAAAGCCAAAAATTGCCATGCTCGACGAAATAGATTCCGGCCTGGACATCGATGCCCTAAAAATAGTTGCCGAAGGAATAGTCGAAACGTTCAAAAAAACCGGCCTGGGCATTCTCCTGATTACTCACTACCAAAGACTATTGAACTACATCACGCCCGATTTTGTCCACGTCATGGCTAAAGGAAAAATCATCGAATCGGGAGATAAAAAACTGGCTCTGGAACTGGAAAAACACGGTTACGAAAAGCTTGTAGGAAAATTTGACAAGCAGTAAGAAAAACATCTTAACTCGTAATTTCGTCCTAGGACGATCTGTAAAATACAAAATATGTCCGTCCCCGTCTCTACACATAACGTCATCAAAAACACTCTCGGCGATTACAAATTTGGCTTCAAAACCAAAAATAAAGCCATATTCAAAACTCCTCAAGGTGGCCTGACGCGCGAAACCGTGGAAGCCATTTCCAAGCGCAAAAAAGAACCGCAATGGATGCTCGATTATCGTCTAAAAGCTCTCGAAATTTTCGAAAAGAAACCAATGCCAACCTGGGGCGGCGATCTATCCGGCATCGATTTTAAAAAAATTCACTACTACTTACAGCCTCAAGATCGACCAAAAACCAATTGGGAAGACGTTCCAAAAGACATTAAAGATACCTTTGAAAAATTGGGAATTCCGGAAGCAGAAAGGAAATTTCTCGCAGGCACAGGCGCGCAATTCGAATCCGAAGTTATTTACCATTCACTACAAAAAGAGCTGACCAAAAAAGGCGTAGTTTTCGAATCCACCGATATCGCCCTTCAAAAATATCCCGGAATTTTCCGTCAATATTTTGGCAAAGTTATCCCCGCTCACGACAACAAATTCGCCGCTTTGAATTCAGCAGCCTGGTCCGGCGGCAGCTTCATTTACGTCCCAAAAAACGTCCACATCGAACTCCCCCTCCAGGCCTATTTCCGCATCAACGCCGAAAACATGGGTCAGTTCGAAAGAACGCTGATTATCGCTGATGAAGGCTCTTCCGTACACTACGTTGAGGGTTGTACAGCTCCCACTTACTCCACCAATTCCCTCCATTCCGCCGTCGTGGAAATCCGCGACAAAAAAGGCGCGCGCGTACAATACACGACCATTCAAAACTGGTCACACAATGTCTACAACCTCGTCACCAAGCGCGCTTTTGCCTATCGTGATGCTGAAATGTTTTGGCTCGACTGCAACCTCGGCTCAAAACTAACCATGAAATATCCGGCGATATTTCTGATGGAACCGGGAGCGCGCGGCGAAGTCCAATCTTTGGCTTTTGCCAATAAAAATCAGCACCAGGATGCCGGCGCCAAAATCATCCATCTCGCCCCAAACACCACCTCGAAAATAGTAGCCAAATCCATCAGCAAAGGTAGCGGACGCTCAACCTATCGCGGCCTATTAAAAGTCGCCAAAGGCGCCACCAATATTAAAAGTCACGTCTCCTGCGATGCGCTACTGCTCGACGGCGCTTCCCGTTCCGACACTTATCCCACGATGAAAATAGAAGAAAGTGAAGTCACCGTCGCCCACGAAGCCACGGTAAGCAAAATCGGCGAGGAACAATTATTTTATTTAATGTCCCGCGGCCTCACCGAAGAAGAAGCCGCTTCAGCCATCGTAAACGGCTTTGCCAAGCCAATTATAAAGCAATTGCCAATGGAATACGCCCTGGAATTGAACAGATTGATCGAATTGGAAATGACCGGAAGCGTAGGATAACAATTTATTTAAACAATCAAGCCATGACACCTGATAATGAAGACCGCCTTGAAGACGGAACTGAGGAGTCCGCCATTATGCAAACCAGCTTTAATTCAGCAACATCATGCTCCTGGCATTTACGCATATCCGATAGCGGAGCCAATCATCCACTGAGCCTATTAACCCCGGAACAGGCATCGACTAGACGACCACCTCAAGACCGAGGAATAGAACTTTTTCGTGGCCAAATGAGCAATCTCGTACTGGAAACCCTACACCACAGTCATCCAATTATACAGCCAAATGAGTAACTACAAACTCATCATCACCGACAAAGTCTCCTCTAAAACCATCCGGGTCAAACGCGACCAAACCCTGGGCTATGTGCTTTTTCTCGATAAAGGCTGGCATGCTTCGCAAAAACGAACCTTGACCTTCGAATTCAAAGAAGAAAACGCCACTCTGCATTTTCTGGCAATCATGATTGGAAAAAATAAAGAAAAATTTCCCCTGGAAACAATTTCCCTACACCAAAATCGCAACACTAGAGCTTATTACACTATAAAATCCGCCCTTTTCGATGAATCGGAAGTTGATTACGTGGGGAATTTGAAAATTGAAAAAAACTCTCACTCTACAGATTGCTATCTGGCCCATCACACTTTGATGCTTTCCAAAAATGCCAAAACCAATAGCGTCCCCTGCTTGGAAATCGAAACCGACGATGTCAAAGCCGGCCACGCCGCCACCATCGGCAACATCGACGAAGAACTCGCTTTCTACCTGGAAAGTCGCGGCCTGGACAAAAAATCAGCCAAAATTCTCTTGATCAAAAATTTTCTGGAAAGTGAACTCAAGCATATTCCCAATGAAAAAGCCCAAAAATCTCTGATTGAAAAAATTGAAAAATCTCTCAAAAATGTTCAACCCTGAAATTTCCAAAAAAGACTTTCCGATTTTCTCCCGTAAAATCAACGGCAAACCGCTTGTCTATCTTGATAATGCTTCCACCAGCCAGAAGCCAAAATCCGTCATCGATGCCCTCACGAATTATTACAAAACTTTCAACGCCAACACGCACCGCGGCATTCACTCCATGTCCGAAGAAGCAACAATGGCCTACGAAAAAACCCGCGAACACGTGGCGAAATTCATCAACGCGCCACTCTCCAAAGAAATTATTTTCACGCGCAACACAACCGAAGCCATCAATTTAGTGGCTTATTCATGGGGCGAAACAAACATTCACAAAGATGACGAAATCATTGTCAGCGCCATCGAACATCACAGCAATCTCGTCCCCTGGCAGGAACTTTGTCGCCGCAAAAACGCGACCCTGAAAATAATTCCAATCAAAGAAGACCTCACTCTAGACATGGCCGCATACGCAAAAATGCTCTCCCCTAAAACCAAACTCGTGAGCATCACCGGCATGTCCAACGTACTGGGTTTCATGCCCGATCTGCCAACAATCATCAAGCTCGCACACCGGGCGGGCCTGCCTGCCCAGCGTCCGTCCGGCGCGCTCGTACTCGTGGATGCCGCCCAAAGCGCCGCCCACATCCCAACCGATGTAAAAAAACTAGACTGCGATTTTCTCGCATTCTCCAGCCATAAACTTCTCGGCCCCACCGGTGTCGGCGTGCTCTACGGAAAATTCGCCCACCTCTCCGACATGCCACCATTTATGTTCGGCGGCGACATGGTAAAAGCCGTGCAGCAAGACAAAGCTTATTGGAATGATCTCCCCTGGAAATTCGAAGCCGGCACACCAAACATTGCTGATGTAATAGCCTTTGACGCCGCCCTCACCTACCTCGAAAAAGTGGGCTTTGCCAACATCCGCCACCACGATGAAAAATTACTAAAATACGCCGTAAAAAAATTCTCAAAATACGAAAATCAAGGCGTGCGCTTAATCCTGCCAAAATCCCAAACCAGCTCCATCCTCTCTTTTTCCATCAAAGGTATCCACCCCCACGATATCGCCCAGATTTTCAACGACGAAGGTGTGGCCATAAGATCCGGATACCACTGCAGTCAGCCATTAATAGACCAATTAAACCTCTCCTCCACCGCCCGCATGAGCTTTTATTTTTACAACACCGAAGAGGACATCGACAAGGCCGAAAAAGCCCTGCAAAAAGTGCTTAAAACCTTTATCTGAAACTACACTGCACCCCTACTTCAACACTGTCAATATTCCCTCAATCGATTCAATGATTTCCACAAAAGCATCAATCTGAGCCTTTCTTTCCCCGCCTCCAAACAACTTTTTACTCTCTACCAACTGCGTGACTCTTGCACTCAAATCACCCTTAAGCTGAATCAAGCTCGTAACCAAATGGTTTTTATCACCATCCAATTTGCTCAAATCTCTCCTCAAATTCTCCACGATTGCTGACAAATTTCCCCTTTCTTGAACAACAGCACCCAGCCTGCTCTCTACCTCACCTTTCGCCGAAGAAGTTGAACCAAGCGTTCTACTCAAACCCTCCAGCTCATCGGACAATGAATCTCTATCTCTCACGGCAGCCTCAACCTGACCGGCCGCTTCCTTCCTTATCTCAGCCACCTTTGCCACCTCCCCTACCCTTAATTGTTCTTTCAGCGCAACAACCTCAGCCTCAAACCTGATCACCTCCCTACGCGCATCCTCCATGGTCAAGATAGGCCCTTTGACTCCATTAAGCGCCGCCTGCTCCGCCTGCCTACTCAAGCTGTCTGCAATCCTCCTGTATGCCACTTCCGTTTCCTCCCTCCCGTCATCAAAATACTGAACTTCCCCGCCATTCATCCTGAAAGACAATCGTGGCAAAGTTTTCCTAATTGATACCAGTTCCCTAGCTTCTTTAGCACCCCTCAAATCAAACCCATCATCAGGCAAATCCTTACCAACATTTAACATCGCTTGAAACTGGGCAAAAAACTTAGGATCATCCTTGAAACTTCGCGTCAAAGCCATCAGTATAAAATTACTATAATTTACTATAAAATCACTGTAATAGCTAGCGTCCGTACCGTAAAATTCTTTAGCCATATCAATAGTAAAACGTTTTTCACCTCCTTTTCTTTCAGCTTCAGCCGCAAATTTTTCCTTTGCTCCACCAAGCACAAAAATATTTTCCAACTGGATCCATAATTTTTTTCTCGCATTAACATTTCCACTAAAAACAGCGCCAATTAAAATCTGTAATTTTGTCAATTCCTCAAGAAATACCAGGTTTTCTTCTCTCTCAAAGTACAAGCCTCTAGAATCCCGCCCCATGTTGTTCGCGCCTTTCTCTATCGATACAATCCTACGCACGCTCCCACCATAACGGTTATCCCACAATAACCCGTCTATATCCAGATCCGTACGGTCAAACAAGGCGGCCAACACTCCATCTCTTGATCCTCCCTCAGGCATCTTTTCCAACTCCAATTCTTCAGCCTTCTGTACAAATTCTTTTGCCAGCATCGGAATAACCACTTTTTCAACGTATTTAACTTTTTCCAGATAGGATTGATATTCAGGATGAGAACGAGGATCAGGAGCTGCTACAACCCTTCTACTTCCTTCACTCCTCACCGGAGCATTTTCTTGGCCAATTGTAAATTTTTTCGCCATCTTCACCAAATCAGGCCCAAAATCATCTTTGACCTTTCCCAGCTCTCTTATCAGCATCTCCGTAATCCTTCTTTCAAATAAAGCCTTCCTAACCTCCAAAGATTCAGGATTTGCAGGCAACTTGAGCCGATCCAAAGATCGAGACAGGCCATCAATTTGACCTTTTTCAACAAGCAAAATATCCTTTTCCCCCTCCAAAATTCCTGACGCTTGAGCCAAAACTTCCAATCCCTTTTCCTTAAACAGCCTTGCTCTCTCCAAAATTTGTTTTTTAGCTCCCTCATTATTAAAAAATCTCTTTTTCACGACATCCGCCATCTCCGGATTATCCCTACAAAGTTCCTCCACCCTCTCAAACTGATTTTTCAAATAATCCACAGCCTTTTTAAGCAAATCTAACAAATTCCTGTCAATACCCAACTCGGTGAAAACACCATCCATCCCCAAAAACAAATCTTCCATTTGTTTAGGCAGATTCTCCTCAAATTTCGGCTCAAAAGCCTCCAGCTTCGACTTAAGTACGGCAACTTTCTCGATTTTTTCCGTACAACCGCCAATTACCGTCGTCAATTCAGCTGTCCTCTCTCCATTTTTCACTTCCAATTCCCTCTGTAAATCAGCAAGAATATCATCAGCCAAAAAAACACCGTCAGCACCCGGATCTTGTGTACTTTGAGTATCGTTTGACATACAATTTATTATATAATAGTTTTCGACTGTATACCCTAATACAAAATTTGTCAAGCGCTCCGAACACCACTGCAGTCAGCCATTAATAGACCAATTAAATCTCTCCTCCACCGCCAGGATGAGCTCTTATTTTTACAACTCCATGAATTAGCGGAAATTCTACTGCTAAGTACCTCCAAGCTGGCGGATTCGCACACGAACCTCCATTCGCGCCTGAAAATTTTTCCCACCAACCTCCATCCCATCTTGATCATTTTGCCAACCGACCTTCATATCGTTTTGGTCATTCTCTCCACCAATCCTCATTTCAGACTGAACATTCATCCCCCCAATCAGTACTAGATTTTGGTAATTATTACCACCAATGTCCATTTCTGGCTGGTTATTAGTACGACCAACCTTCATTTTAGACTGATAATTATTCCCGCCAACCTCCATTTGCCACTGACAATTATGCCCACCAACCTCCATCTTCTCTTGAACATTATCGCCACCAACCTTCATTTTTTCTTGATTATTATCTTTACCAATCCTCATTGCAGACTGACAATTATCTCCGGCAACAGTAACAAAGTTGGCATCAAACTCACCTCCCACCACAGCATGGGATAAATCAAGTTGGCCAAAAGTATAACCGGAAATATTCAGATCAGTTAAGGAAAAACCCTTACAATGAAGCGACTCCAAAAGCTCACTTGCCTCAGCTTGAGTCAACTTGATATCATTCGCCAATTTTACCCTCATCACCACCACACGACGTAAAATGTCGGGATCAACCGCACCTAAAGCATTGAGATTTTTCATAAATTCGTGATCCTGCGCTGCCAAAGCCCCATAATTCACCTTACCCAAATTCTTCAAAGTGGGCTCTTTTATAAATCGCGCCAGCTCCCCCCAGGATTCTACAGAACCCTCAAATGTGCTACTATCGGAACAATTCTGCGCATTTTCTTGAGACATAAAATTTATTTGTTAACAAATAAGTGACTCTCAAGTCATACTACTTATTTAAAAGAAGTCAAGCCGGCATGGATCTATACTCCGAAATCATTCTCGACTACTTTAAGAACCCTGTAAACAAAGGGGCAATAGATCAATCTGTGCTACTGCCCGGCTTCACCATCAGCACCGCCACCGAACACAATCCCCTCTGCGGCGACAAAGTCCGCATTGACTTATTACTCGACAAAAAAGGCAAAGTCAGCCAAGCTAAATTCAGCGGAGAAGGCTGCGCCATCAGCCAAGCCGCCACCTCCATGCTTACGGAAAAACTGATTGGCAAAACCCCCACCCAGATCAAAAAAATCGCCAATGAAGAAATTTTCAAAATGCTCGCAATACCCATCTCCCCCGGCCGTGCAAAATGCGCACTTCTCGGCTTGGTGACAGCAAAAAAAGCGGCGATCCTTTGTAAAAAAATTAAATAAAAGTTTGCCTAATTTGCAATTTGATCCATAAAAATTAACAACTAAAAATTGCCCGGCCAACATCCGTCGCGGATCAATCCATAACACAATACTATTTAAAAACTAAATCAAGATGCCTAAGCCAAAAATCAAAGCCAAAAGTCTGCCCGGGCAGACATCTATATCAAGTGAACACGCCCCAAAACACCCCCGCTCCACACAAACACGTCGTCTCAACTCTGCATCCATGCCCTCACGACCTCGCCATGCGCCCATCAAAAGTCTGCCCGCCACCAAGCATACTCGCCCTTTCCCCGTCCCCCGCGAACTGCGTGTCGAACCTTATTGGCAAGAACTCAACAAAGTCATCGATCCCGAAATCAACCTGGGCGTCGTCGATCTCGGGCTGATCTACGACGTCATCCTCAAAAATGGCAAATGTAAAATTATTATGAGCCTCACCACGCCGGCCTGCCCCTACGCGCCCATGCTCCTGAAACAAATCGAAGACCGCATGCGCCTATACAAAGACGTTAAATCAGTCCAGCTGAAAATCGTCTGGGAACCGGTCTGGAGCCAAGAATTTATCGATCCGGATATTCGAGACTTAATGTTAGGCTTCTAAATCCTCTTATATACACTCCCTGATGGTAACGCTATTCCATCTTTTCTCATAATCCCTTCCCACCCTTTAGTACCAACTTCAAAATGCCATCTTTCCGCTTCATAACGGACAAAACCCGCCTGATTCATATATTGTTCCAAACTATCGAAGTGCCGACGTGTTTTTAATGGCCCACCCTTGGGATCACCTGCCATAACCAGATAACAATCAACGGCTCCACCGGAATGATGCCAGGATTGCCCCGGCTCCGCCACCCGCTTACCTGAAGCATCGGACCTATTCCATAAGCGCTCTTGCTCAGCATGATTTCTATACCCCCAAGCCACCATAACATCATAACCATCACGCTTGGCAAATTCACGGGCTAACTGCAAACATGCCTCAGCTGTTTTTCTCAATTTTAAAGTCTTCTTTGAATACGGATCTTGAAATTCGACAAATTCTTCTTCGGCGGAAAAACCATTAATAATTTCAAGCGCCTTAGGACTTACCGGGTATTTCAACACCCTGGTTCCCTCTCTTAAAAGTTCATGTCCATTATCAGCACCACTCTGGTCCGCATCATTTGACCCACTAACTTCCGGCGCGCCAGCCGCCCCAGATGACTCCACAGGTGCCCCCGCCTCCGGCGATGGCAAAGGCGCGATGGCAATATCGGAACTTACGACTCCCCTCCTTTCCACCCACTCCTTCTCAAGTACATAATCCCCATAAACTTCTTTAGTATATGGCCCAAACTTACCATCACAACCGCGACTATTATCTTTCTGTGAAAAACCCAACTTCTTTTGCAACTCAAATATACCCAAAGCCAAACTTTCATCATTTTCTGGATCTATAGAAATTGTAAAAGGCCCATTTTCCAACTCGTCCACAAAAGCATCCAGAGATCCCTTTATACTCTTAAAAAAATTTCGCGTATACATCGCTCTACTTTTAGCAGTCCGCTTAACTTGATCGCTCAAGCTAGGCACTTTCTCCTTTTCCCAGTTTCTTGGTGAATTTTTCATCAATAAATTCTATCACAAAACGAGTAAAAATCCCCGTCAGTTCCCTTTCTTCCCAATCCTACCTCCAATCCACCACATCCCCAATAAATAAGCCAAATAAGCCACGACCTCTTCCAAAGAAGGATCGGCATTATAGCCAAAAACATGCTTCAAAAATTGCCCCGGCATACTCTCTTCACTCAAAAGAAAATTCACATCCCACAAATGCCCATTAGAGGCAGCAGCTTCCTGAAATTCATGCACTCCATGAGCCACCAGGCCGGCTGCGAACAAAACGAGTAATAAAGTCGTAACGGCAAAAAATTTCCTCAAAGAAATTTTAGCAATACCTTTAAATAACAGATAACTAATCACTATCGCGGCAAAAATTCCCAACAAAGCTCCGATGAGCATCTGTCCACCCGCAGCTTCCGCCTGAATCCTGGCCCCCTGCAAAAAAATCACCGTCTCCACACCTTCCCTGGCCACCGCCACAAAACTCAGCAAAAACAGTCCAAAGTTATAATTTTTTTCAACATGCGCCTCCACCTTACTTTCGATATTTTTTCTCAACAAACCTCTTTGCTTCATCATCCAAAGAATCATCCAGGTCAATAGTCCGGCAGCCACAAGCATGGTAATTCCTTCATATAATTGCTCCGCCCTTCCCTCAAAACCGCCCAAATATTTCTCAAAAATAAACGCCACGGCAATACTAAAAAGCACACCCACGAAAACTCCCTGCCATACAAATTTCCTAGCCTGTCTGCCGTTAAACACGGCTTTCAAATTCACCATTTTGGCCAAATAAGCCAAAATTATCCCCACAACCAGCGCGGCCTCCAGGGTTTCCCTCAAAGTTATAATTAAAGCGGAATACATGTAAAATTGGTTAAATTACCTGCAATTCTACAGATGGAAATATTAACAGGCAATCCATACTTTTCCCTTCAAAGCTAAATTGTAGGAATTTCAGATGCGGGAATTTCAGCATTTTTCTCCTTCTTGGGCGCATTTTTCATCTTGTACTGGTTCTTAACAGGCAATTGTTTCTTTATCACCTTATTTATAACCTTTTCAACCGCACCCTTTTTACCAAGAGCATCCCCTTTCAAGAAATCCGGATTCAACCAATAAGTCACTCCGGCCGCTATGACTAGAGCCAATATAACCAATGCCGATACAAGTTTTTTACTCATTTTTATTTTTGTTTAACAACTATTCAAATATATTATAAAGCAAATGATACGAAAAGTCAAGGCACTTCGCTGTCAACCTTCTCAATTCTCACAAAGGCCTTCATCCCAATCTCCTTCTCTTTAAACACGCCGGAACTTACAATATACTTCACCGCTCCAACCAATTTTCTGAAATAAAGCTTATACACGGACTCCACTTCCGCACCTTGAAAATCTGACAATGAAGCCTTCCAGACCTGAACAAATCTATCCGTAAAATTCAAGAATGATTCGGTACTGATATAAGAGACAGTCGAGCCATAAGTATCACCCAGTTTTTTCACCGCTTCGAGATATTTTTCATTTTTAGACAAAGGATCCTGACCATATTCCTCCGGAAAATTCGGATACCAGGCCAAAACAAAAACATTATCGCCCATTAGTCCATAATAAAGCTCATTTTTAAGCGTGGTCACGTCAATTCCCAATTCATCACTCCATTTATTCCTATCTTTCTGCGATACCTGAGCCCAATCCACATATAATTTATGCAAAGCTCCACCATTCACCGCCATCACGTCTTTTTTCAGAAAACCTAGCTGATCACCAAACTGAGCTATATATCCATCAAAATCATTGAGCAGCACTTTCGCCCCTTCCACATCCCCGGGTTCAAGCTGAAAATACAAAGCGATTGCCGGCAAAAAGCTCTCTTTATCGGAAATGGAAAGCGCATACGGCGACCTCAAAAGTACGTCAAATTTTTGCAAAAACGGCTGAGCTTCCAGTTTTAAATCCCGCAAATAGGTATAAATACCATTATCGGTTTTCACAACAGGCGCTATATCATTCCCATAAAATAAAAAATTAAATATCCCCGCCTTCAAGCTGCTAGCTTCGGTATAGTAAAAAAGCCCCTTACTATTGACCTTGTTAAGCAAAGAAAGTTTATAATCCGGATTAACATAAAAGTCCTTCCATTCAATCTTGCCGGAATCAAAACCCATCAAATTCGTCGCCCCCTCCATCATAAACCCACCCCTCCGAGCAGAAATCACCACACCCCCATTATCAAAAGTTTCAATCAACTTGAGATAGCCTCCACCAAAGCTCTCAGCCAGCACGCCCTTCAAACCACCAAGAGTGAGATAATAATAGAAAAAACCATCCTGATTCATGACCTTTCGACTATCGTCCGGACTAAAACCACCTCCTCCCTCAAGCCTTTCAATCGCCGCTTTTCTCTCAGCCTCACTAACGGCCACCACAAAAACATGCCCATCAAGAGCAAGATAAATCTTACTAAAATCATTAGTCCAATACTCCACTCCATCATTTTTTTCATACTTAATATCTTTCCACGAACCTGTACCGTTCTTCATCAACTTATTCAAAAAATTCTTCAAAGCCTCACTCTCGGAAAGCTCCGCCACAAGATAAATTTTCGGATTTTTCTCTCCCGGATTAAACGAACTTTCGTCCATAGCCATGCCGGCCTTCCATTTACCCTTAAAAATCGGCGCTACATCCTTGCTCCAAGACACTTCGGCCTTATTATTATCAAAAGCTTCATTAAAGCCGCTTGAAAACAATTTCCCAAAACCGGTTGTAGGAAAAGCCGCTATCAGTGTGTTAAAATTATCCACCTGCTCTCCATCCGTAAAATCCGCAACCATCACCAAGACGGATTCCTTGGGGAAAGCCGCCTCCATTGATTTTCCGGAAGATTTAAGACTACGACCTGCGACAATAAGCACGACCAAAACCACCGCCATCAAAGCTGCTCCCAAAAAAATCTTCCTGCTACTTTTCATATTATGGATAAAAAACAATCAAGAACCGCTACCCTTTTTAGTGTCCTTTCTCTTAAAGAGTTGGCGCTTGCGGCATTTCTTGCAAAACTTTTTCAACTCCTTGACTATTTCCGCATCCCGACGCTTATCATAATCGGTAATACTATCTTTTGGAGTATTGCATTCTTTACAATACCAGGTCGCAAATTGACTTTTTCCGTGTGACATATGGGAGCATATTATCGAAATTTGACCTAATGTCAACAAGATCTGGAGCCGTTGAGCGGAATCGAACCGCCTACCTCGTCCTTACCAAGGACGTGCTCTACCGAATGAGCTACAACGGCATTTTGACAGCGGCGGCAGTATACACAGACCGAATTTGCTAGTAAACAAAATTTGGGCAAGCTGGAGAGCACCTCTTAACTTTTGATGGGTAAGAAGATTTCTCCAAACTTTTTATCTGTTTCGCAAAGCATTTTAAATAAAAATTTGGAAATTGCAAGGAAATTGCGAGTTTTTTTTATGTTTTTTTATGCCATAAATAATTCTCCCTGAAAACCCTTCGTCCGAAAAATTTCTCCACTCACGTCAATCAGCATTGCCTCAACAGGTCTCCCATCTTCTAACAGCTTCCGCGCCTTCGCATAACCCATCACAAACAACGCGGTGGCGTACGAATCCGCCAACAAACAATTCTCAGCCTGAGTATACACCGCCGCCATTTTGTCCGCCGGCTCACCTGTTTTTGGATCAACCAAATGATGCTTATTTTTCACCGCCAAGGTCGAGCTGAGGCATGATGCCGATTGGGGAAATCGCCCATCATGTCGTTCGGAATGAACGACCCATTTTCGCTTACTCGGACTGGTACATGCCAGAGCCAAATCCCCCGCGTCCACAAAACCAATCACCTGTTCCGGATCACCGGGATGCTCAAAATAAATCCGCCATTTTTTCCCCTGCTCATCACAACCCTTGGCAAGTATATCTCCACCGGCATTAACAAAATATCCACTAAAATCTTTTAATTTTTCCGCCATTTTATCGACCGCATAACCCTTGCCGATTCCGCCCAATTCAATTTGCCCGCTAATTTTCACCTGCCTTTTGTCGCCATCTTCAGTCAACTCGATTTGCCCAAAATCATCGCCACCAACCCGCTTTTCCACAAATGAATAATTTTTGTCATAACCCCAGCTTTCCAAAATTCTCTTAACGCCAAGGTCAAAAGCTCCCCGCGTCTTCGCCTTCACCTCACCCGCGAATTTAAGCAGGCCATACAATTCCTCATCCACTTCCACCCATTCACCCACCCGCTCATTCAAATTTGCCAAAAAATTTCCATCAATAAAACGTGAATACTTTTGTTCAAAAGCTTTCGCCCAAGCAAAAGCCTCCTGCATCACCCGGCCGGCTTTCAGATGAGCCGCTTTAACGCTTTCAGCCTGCACTACTACCTTCATCCACACCGTTGTACCCAAAACTTCATAATCCTTTTCAATCAATTTCATATAGCCGATTATCTCATAGCCTGAGCCTTAATTGAAGCAATAGCGCTATTGAAACCGCCTCCTGTCAAAGAAGATCCATTCACTGTGCCAACACTCAGATCAACCAATTTCTTACCAATTACCTGATCCCCCACGCCCGCGGTAAATAACCCTTGAAAACTTTTGGAAGTATCATTATTGCCATTACCTACGGCACTTACTGATTTAATCACGTCATCTTGCACAGAGACCGTAACGGTTACGGATTCCGCACCACCCGGAGAAGTATATCCACCGGTCTTGGTATATGTGCCATCAACAAAGGTACTCAAGTTTACTACCGGCTGGGTTTCCTGAGCGGGAGGAGTCTCCGCTTTTGGTGTAGGTGTAGGCGTAGGTGTAGGCGTAGGTTCGGCTGCGGGAGCCGTATCTACTTTCGGCTCGGGAGCCGTATCTACAAGTTTTGGATCCATTGGAACCTTGGAAGGCACGACAATAGTTGGCGTCACCTCCACCTTGGTCGTGAGGGCTGCATCGGTCTTCACATCGATAACCGGAGCGCTCTCTTCTTTTTTTACTGCATCTTCCTCCGTAACCTGCAAAGGCGCTACTTCCTGGGGATTTGCTATCTCCGGCCCACAGGCGGTTAAAATAAAAAATGATCCGGTAATTATTGTAACGAGTAACAATAAACGCAGGGAATGTAAGGTTGTTTTTTCCATATACAAAGGATAAATTATAAGTGGCAGCAATATAATTTAAACACCTATGAAACTCAAGCTAAATCCCACTCAACAGATCACCTTTGTCTTGACACTTTTCGCTCTGGGAGCAATCGTCAGCAATAATTTCAAAATGGCAATTTTAATCCACTTTTTGGCAACGGTTGGTTTTAGCTTGTTTCTCTTTTTCGTTTTCAAATTTCTAAGCAAAAAGCAGAAAAACATTTCAAACACAGTCATCAGCTCACTCATCATATTTTTATTATTGCATTATATAAATACAACCGGCTCTTCCAGCTTCCTCCCGGCGCTTATCGTCACCTTCGTCACGATTTTTTACAAGTTTTTTCTGGAATGGAAAGGCGCGCCAATTTTTAATCCGGTGGCATTTGGCTTTTTAATATTATTTTTAATATCAAAAGTCATTCCGGGAATAGATACTCCGTTCATTTCCTGGTGGGGAGCTTCATACCAATTATTTGAATTACCGTTCACGCTAAT
Source organism: uncultured Candidatus Peribacteria bacterium (assembly GCA_964480115.1). Taxonomy (GTDB): domain Bacteria; phylum Patescibacteriota; class Gracilibacteria; order UBA1369; family LOWO2-01-FULL-3; genus JACRIB01. Next base: position 43,458 of record CAYZOB010000052.1, on the reverse strand, counting down.
ATTGATAGCTCTCTGGATCATCTTCTGGTTCAAAAACTGGCGCAAATGGTATCTGTTTTTTACCTATCTGACTGCCACCGCTATAATCATCGCGATTTTTTATATTCCCGATCCGACGACTAACGCCGGACGTTTTGATTTTCTGAAATTCACTTTCAGCCACAGCACGATATATTTCTTAACCAGTATCATGCTGGCCGAACCACGCACTTCCCCAATTTTAAAAAGCCAACAAGTAATTTACGGGCTGATTGCAGCAGTATTTTATACATCACAAATATTTTTTGGCATCCCCGGTTCGGTCATACTCGGCTTACTCGCGCCAAACCTCTACTTCTTCATCACTAAATGGCTAATGATCAGGAAAATGCAGGGAGCTAGAGCTAATACCGGCTCTCAATCTATCGAAACCCTGAAAGATTGCTGACTATTTTACAAATCAAGCAAATTTCTACTTCCTTTCCTTGGCATTAAAATCATTTTTAACATCAATTAAGCACACAAGTTGCATAAAAGCCTCCACTCTATCCCTGCACCCATCTACGCTTTCCATTAATTCAGCCGCTTGAATTTTGACCGCAACGTCGTCTCCCGCAAATCTAACAAGATTAGACCGCCCCGAGGCCTGCTCCGCTCTAGCGCGCGTCCTACTCCTACCCGGTACGGGGTACCGATACGAGTGTCCCCAAAATTTGGGCCCATCTAGCTTTCCGGCTTCAACAAGGCCAAATTCTAATTTTAATGCCTTTTTTTGGGGACACTCAGGGAAATGACCCCCGGAACATCCTGGCAATTCATTCTGGAAATAGCACATTTGCAAAAACAAAAATCTCCCCTCATCCTTAAAAAGCCCATATCAGGGCTTGGATTCCGAACTACCTTGTAGTTCATTTCTTGTTGCAAGTGGCATATTCCCCTGCATGAAGGCTGGAATCGCTTACTTTCTTCTCACTGCTCTGCCGTGCCGTTTTGGTCTCAGGTGACTTGGCCCCCTTGAGAATCAAATTGGGTTAGCCCTCAACTTTCAGCCTCGACCGAAAGGAATGATTGGGCTCCCGTAAACTTGTTGATAGAGAGAGTAGATAAGACTCTTACAAACAAAGTAGAGCATGCACCCATCCTATCAAAAACCTGAGCAAAGTAAAGGCTTGGCAAAGCCATTTCACGACTGCCAGCTCTACCACCCAAAGCTGCACAAATTACACCTCCGCCACTACCCCTAGGTACCCAAAAGTAAAATAATGCTTACTTGACCATGCAAATACTGAATCACCGAGCCAAAAATTGAAAAGCCAAACACATTACCAAGAATAAAAACATCAAGCAGTATTATGACAATGAAATATTTCACCCCATTCTGCAAATAATTGTCATAATGCGCATACCACCTTCGCGGAATAATCAGTCCCAAAATTTTCGAACCATCGAGAGGAGGAAAAGGAAACAGATTAAAAATCGCCAAGAAAACATTTAGGTGAAATACGGTCTGCGCAAACATCAAGAATGGCTCCCACATATAATCTCCAAGATGCTTCCACATTAGCGCCACCACAAAAGCAAAAACTAAATTGGAAACCGGCCCTGCCAAAGCCACCAGCGCACTATCCCGAACCGGATGTTTAAAATTACGCGGATTCACCGGAACCGGCTTGCCCCAGCCCACCATCCAGGTGACCAAAAAAATTATCGTGCCGACCGGATCCAGATGCCTCATAGGATTCAAACTGAGCCTTCCTTCCAGCTTTGCCGTAGGATCACCCAGGTAATAAGCCACTAAAGCATGTGAAGCTTCATGAAAAGTCAAAGTAATCAAAAGCGCCAACAAGAAACTCACTATCTGTAAAAAATCCATCTGTAAAAATCCCATAAAATTTTACTTAAAAAGCACGAACAACTTGCCACAAAAAGCAATTAAATGCTATAAAAAAACGCACTTATAAGTGGAGGGATCGCATAGTGGCCGAGTGCACATCGTTGGAAACGATGCAGAGTCGCAAGACTCTCGAGAGTTCGAATCTCTCTCCCTCCGCCAGACACAAATCACCTGCACTTCATTACTACCATGAATGAATCCCTCGATCAGCTTCTATCTCTCCTCCTGACCTACAAATACCTCATAATTTTTCCAATAGCGGTAGCGGAAGGCCCGATTATTTCGATTCTCTCCGGAGCTCTGATCGCTCGCGACCTCCTCGACCCGTTCTTAGCCTATTTTCTGCTCTTACTTGGCGATCTTCTGGGTGACACTATCTACTATTGCCTCGGACGCTTCGGTGGCAGACCGGCAGTGAAAAAATGGGGCTATTTGGTAAAATTAAAAGAAGAAAAAATTACCGCACTTGAACACCATTTTAACCATCTCGCGCCCAAAAGAACCCTCTTTTTAGGCAAAACCCAGCCCTGGGGCAGCATCATCCTTTTCGCCGCCGGAACGGCAAAAATGCCTTATCTTAAATTCCTTCTTGTAAACACCGCCGCCAGCATTCCAAAAGTTCTGATTTTAGTACTGCTTGGTTATTATTTTAATCAAGCGTATGTTGCTTTGGATCAATATGTCCAATACGCAGGGATAATTATCACAACCATCACCGTCCCTATCTTACTATATTTTTTACTCAGACCTGCCCGCCGGTAAGCGGGAAGAAAAAATGAAAAAAATCCTGATCGCCACCGACACTTGGAAAAACATCAATGGTGTCGTTACCAGCATCAAACAGCTCAAACACGGCCTGGAAAAAAGTAACTTTGAGGTGAAAATAGTGCATCCGGTGGAATTTAGAAATGTCCCGCTTATTACCGATCCGGATATTAAACTCGCCCTGCTCAGCCGCCGAAAAATGGAAAAAATCATCAGGAAATTTAATCCGGATTATATTCACATTGTAACCGAAGGGCCTGTCGGCTTTGCCACTCGTCTGGCCTGCAGCAAAAACAAATGGAAATTTACCAGCCACTATCACACGCAGCTCCCGGAATACGTTGCGGTCCGCATTCGCACCGGACTATTCAAGAATGCTACTTATCGCTACATGCGCTGGTTCCACAAAAGAAGTGAAAAAACCATGGTCAGCTCGCCAATGTTCAAAAATCTGCTGGAAAAGAAAAATTTTAAAAATGTGACCCTCATTCCGCTCGGCGTCGACACTGAAAGATTCAAAAAAAATCCCAAGGCAAAAGTCCCAGAAAATCTAAAAAAACCGATTTTCACTTTTATTGGTCGCGTCACTCATGAAAAAAATCTCCCCGCTTTTTTGAAATGCAAACTTCCCGGCACCAAGCTCATTATCGGCGAGGGTTCCGCCAGCAAATCACTCCAGAAAAAATTCTTCAAAAATACAGTTTTCACCGGCTGCAAAATGGGCCAAAAATTGGTTGATTTATTATCTGTTTCCGATGTTTTCGTTTTCCCTTCAAAAACCGACACTTTCGGCCTGGTAATATTGGAAGCTCTATCCTGCGGCGTTCCTGTAGCCGCCTACAACGTCACCGGCCCCAAAGATTTAATTGAAAATGGCGTTGAAGGCTTTCTCGGAGCAAATCTTGAAAAAAATGCCCTGAAATGCCTAAAACTGAAACGCTCAAAGTGCCGCAAAAAAGCCCTACAGTTCTCTTCCGCCAAATGGTGCAGCCGCTTCATCAAAAATCTGGTACACGTCTAGGAACCTACCGATCTTTCACCATCAATTTCAACATTGCCCTAAATTGCCTATATACCCCACGCACACCGAGAAACCTCACGATTTCCCCGACCATTTTCCAATCTCGTTTTGTCCCATCCCAAAAGCCAAATTTCACTGATTTTCGTGGCGTAATGACGTTTTTCCAATATACAACCTTGAGACGCGCCTTATTTTGTATCATCAAGTTATTCAAATAAGATTCCAGTCCGAAACAAGTCAGCTTTCCCAATTCATCAAGATTCCCAATCGTGCGGCGATCAAAAATTCTTTCCCCGGAAACAAAATCCAAACCAAAATATTTAAAAATCGCCAAACTGTTTTTTCGTAACGTCATGGAAACATCGGCTTTTCCACTAGCCACCGGCTCAATTAAAGCCATTACATCCTCTCTGCTAAGCCCTTCCAGATCAGAATCAATAGTCAAAATTAGATCATGCTTCGCGGCCTTTAGCCCGGTCATCACCGCATGACTTTTACCTTTATTTTTTTTATATGAAATTAATTTTATACCCCTCCATTCTCCCAAAATCTTTTCACTGTTATCGGTAGATCCATCATTCACCACAATCACTTCACCGATCAAAGGATGACCAACCAAAGCATTCAGCACCCCGGAAACTCTCTTCCCTTCATTAAAAATCGGCACCACGCAAGAAATCTTTTCGTTACCAAAGCCGGTCATGATAAAATCAAATTAAACACTTTGAAAATTTAACACACCAAAATGAAAAAATACAATCTAGAACTGATCGTCTTTATATGTGGTGCAGTCATAATGATCCTGGAAATTGCCGGCTCGCGCATCATGGCCCCCCACCTGGGAACTTCGCTATTTGTATGGACAAGTTTAATAGGAGTAATTTTAGGCAGCTTAAGTATTGGGTATTGGTTTGGCGGCAGCCTGGCGGATAAAAAAGCCAACTTTAAAATTTTTTCACTAATCATTTTTTTCAGCGCAATTTCGGTCATACTAATAGCCCTAAGCAAAGAATTCATCTTGACCCTCATCACGGCAAAAATCACCGACATTCGGCTTGGATCTATAATTGCCTCCGTGATATTATTTGCCCCCCCAGGCATTTTAATGGGAATGATCTCTCCTTATGCCGTTAAGCTAAAACTTGAAAATTTACAAAATTCAGGCCGCACTATCGGCAATCTCTACGCTATCTCCACAATCGGCAGCATAGTAGGAACCTTTCTTGCAGGATTTTTTCTATTAACCTACTTCGGCAATACCAAATTATTAATAATTCTCTCAGCCACCCTTATGCTGACTTCCACCTTGGCTTACAACAAAAATTTGATATTCAAGCTGACAATTACAGCATTAATTCTTAGCTACTGTTTTAACATAAACTATCAGGAACAAAAGCTTGCAAAAGCCGGAACCATAGAATTGGAAACGGCCTATAGTCATGTCAAAATCTTCAATGGTTATAGTAACAACAGGCCGGTAAAAGTTCTTAGTCTCGGCCAAAAGGACAATTCCGCAATATATCTCGACAGCGACGACCTAGTTTTTAGAATAAACAGATTTTATAGACTTGCCAAGCATTTTCTACCTGACGCGAAATCCGCATTAATGATTGGGGCTGGAGCCTATTCCTACCCTAAAGACTTTCTTAAAAACTTTCCTCAAGCAGAAATGGACACGGTGGAAATTGATCCAAAACTTACGGAATTAGCCAAGAAATATTTTAATCTGAAAGAAGATCCCAGGCTACACATTTATCATGAAGATGGACGAACCTTTTTAAACAAAAATGTCAAACAGTATGACATAATTTTTGGTGATGCCTTCAAGTCTTTTTACTCAATACCCTACCAATTGACCACCTTGGAAGCAGTAAAAAAAATGTACGACTCCCTAAACGATAACGGGATAATATTAATAAATGTAATCAGTTCAATAGATGGTAAAAATAGCAAATTTTTTAAAGCTGAATATAAAACATATAAAGCGGTATTTCCCCAGGTATATGTATTCACTGTTCAGCAGCCTGATGATGAAGCTAGCAGACAAAATCTCCTGCTTCTTGCCTTAAAATCAACAGAAAAACCCAACATGGAAAGTACTGATCAGGAATTAAATAGCTATCTCAGGCTCCTATATAAAAAACAAATCAAAGAAGATTATCCAATTCTTACTGACGATTTTGCACCAGTAGATCAGTACATTATGGAATTGCTTTAATGAAAAAGGTCAAAAAATCAATCGCCGAAGCCTTTTACGCCAAAAACCGCAAGGCCTTTCACGACTACGAAATTCTGGAAAAATTTGAAGCCGGCATCGTACTATTGGGCGGCGAAGTAAAATCCATAAAAAACAATCAGGTAAACCTGAAAGGCTCTTTCATAGATGTATGGAAAGACGAAGCCTTTATGAATGATGCTCACGTTTCGCCATACAAATATTCCAACTTTCTGGAACTAAACCCCACCCGCAAACGTAAACTTATTTTGCACAAAAAGGAAATCGTCAAAATAGAAGCCGCCATAACTCAAAAAGGAATAACCTGCATCCCCCTGGAACTTTATCCAAAGAAAGGCCTTATAAAGGTTCAAATAGGAATTTGCCGCGGAAAAAAACTTTACGACAAACGCGATACCCTGAAGAAAAAAGATCAGGAAATCGAGATTAGGAGACAATTAAAAAATTATCGCTAACATCATTACCAAAAAGGGCAATATATTTTAAAAGCACGCCCTTTCAATATTTGGCAAAAGTTTTATAATTCACCCCTGTCTAAACTGCAACAATGAAGAAAACCCAATCCAATCTGTTTGATTTTTTGCAAAGCGATCAAAGCGAGCTCAAAAAAACAAAATCAAAATCCGCACCACGAACAAAAGCTGTAGCCGCACCACAAAGCCAACCCCAAGCTTCCCCACCGGAAAATAAACTACCTCAGAAAATCACCTCGCGCGAGCCCCCCGTAACACCCCCAACCACCATGCACAATATCTACACAAAAATTATCGCCGCCATCCAGAAATACTTTAAAGAAGCCCAAATTGATCACGCCGTCATCGGCGTCAGTGGAGGAGTAGATTCGGCTCTTTGCCTAAAACTTGTGGTGGATGCCCTCGACCCAGACCATGTTACCGCGCTTACCATGCCGGAAAAAGGCATTTCCAGCGACGAAAATTTACTTCATGCCAGAACCCTTTGTCAATTTCTACATGTCGAACATCACAATATCCCAATCAACAAATACCTCATGGATTTTCTCTCTCTTCCCTGGAAACCAACGGATCTGTCACAAATCAACACCAAGGCCCGTGTTCGCATGGTAATTCTCTACAATTACGCCAATAGCCGCAATTCCATGGTCATTGGCACTTCCAATAAAACCGAACTCGCTTTAGGCTACGGTACGAAATACGGAGATCTGGCTGCTGATATTGAAATAATCGGCGATCTTTTTAAAGACGATGTATATAAATTGGCGGAGCACGTCGGCTTGCCAAATGAATTTCTCGAAAAAGCTCCGTCCGCTGAATTATTTACCGGCCAGACCGACGAAAGCGAATTAGGCATGACCTACCGCGAAATCGACATTGTTTTACGCAAAATGGAAGACGGCTTGAGCAAAGAGGAACTGATCGGCAGAGGCATAAATCCCAATATAGTCCACAAAGTCTTCCGCCTCTATGAAATTAATCGGCACAAGCTAAATCCGCCATTTTTGATTAGGTTGAAATAAGTGCTCATCAAGCCTTGACCACGCTTTAGTACGCTCTATACTAACCTCATGCAATCCGCACTTTTTCTAGGCCGCTTTCAACCATTTCATCTTGGTCATCTGGACGTGGTTAAAAAAATCCTGGAAAAAAATGAGCGCGTAATAATAGTAATCGGCAGTGCTGAAAAAAATTTTCTCCCTGATAATCCTTTAACCGCCGGCGAACGTTTCCAGCTAATTGAAGAAGCGCTCCATGAAGCCAAAATACCCGCTGAAAAATATTGCATAATTCCGGTCAGAAATGTAAACAATTACGCTCTTTGGGTAAACCACGTAAATTGTTACATCCCTCCATATGACAAACTTTTCACCGGCTCCGAAATTGTAAAAGCCTGCTATGAAGGCAAATACCACTATCCCAATGAAAAAAGTAAAGTCGGCCCGGAGATTTTTCAATTGAAAAGAGTCTTGAAGATCAGCGCTTCCGACGTAAGAAAAGCCATTTTGAAAAACAAAGGCTGGGAAAAACTTCTCCCTCCTGTTGTCGCCAAAATTCTCAAAAGCTGGAACATTCAAAAACGCCTCCACGACATCAAAGAGACCATGGATTACACCAAGTATAATAATGAATATTAGCAGGGCGAACACCACCTACCAATGATCATAAATCCATTAATATTTCGCGCCTACGATATTCGCGGCATAGCCATACCTAAAGACGACACTCCCGCCGACCTCACGGAAGATAAGATTTACCTAATCGGACGCGCCGCCGGAATTTATTTGGCAAAAAAATATGGAATCAAAACCATGGCCGTAGGCTGCGACAATCGCCTCTCCAGCGAAAAACTGAAAATCTCCTACATGCAAGGACTCCTGGACTCGGGAATTCACCCAACCGATATTGGCTTGGTCACTTCCCCAATGGTCTATTGGACAACATGCGCCTGCACACCGGGCACTTCCCTACCCTTCGATTCCGCCACCAACATCACTGCCAGCCACAATCCCAAAGAATATAACGGCCTAAAAATCGTCACAAAAGGAGCACATTCGATATGCGGAGAAGAATTACAGGAAATTTTGAAAATTATCCAAAATAATTCAGCGGCGCCGGCGTCAACCGCATCGAATTCAGCTAAACCACCCTCTATACAAGCCGCCTTTTCCACTCTCGACATCTGGCCTCAATACCTCAACGACATTCTGGCGCGCACAAAACTCGCCAGCCCGCGATCTGGCAAGCACCTCAGGGTCGTCGTGGACTGCGGCAACGGCGTCGCCGGCAAGTTCGCGCCCACACTACTCCGCGCCCTCGGCTGCGAAATAATCGAACTCTACTGCGAACTCGACGGTAATTTTCCTAATCACGAAGCTAATCCGGAAGAATTGCGCAACATGGGCGATCTCATCAAGGCCACCCTCGAAAATAAAGCCGATCTTGGCATCGGCTTCGACGGCGACGGCGACAGGGTAGGAATTATAGACGAAAAAGGTCACCACTATTCTTCTGATTTCATGCTGCTGCTCCTCGCCCGCGATCTACTCACCCGCCTACCAAATTCAAAAATAGTCTTCGATGTAAAAGTTTCCCAGGCCATTATCAATGACCTAAAAAAACATGGAGCCATCCCCATAATGAGCAAAACCGGCCATAGTTTCATTGAAGCAAAAATGAAAGAAATCGGCGCGCCTCTCGCCGGTGAAGTCTCCGGCCATCTCTTTTTTGCTGAAAATTATTACGGCTTCGACGACGCCCTTTTCGCCGCCGCTAAAATTCTCGAAATATTGTCGCAAAACCAGGGCGATCAAAAACCCTTCTCGGAATTTTTCGCCGATCTGCCAAAAACTTGCACCACCCCGGAATTCAAAGCCGCATGTCCCGATGACCGCAAATTCGCCATCATCTCACAACTCGTCGCCCATTTCACCTCTCTCTACGACTGTATCACCATCGACGGCGTGCGCGTAAATTTCGATGAAACTTCCTGGGGAGCCATCCGCGCCTCAAACACCAGCCCGAATCTCACCATCCGCTTCGAGGCCCTCACACCCGAACGCCTGCGGGAAATTCAAGAAATCATGGTCACGGAATTGCAAAAATATCCGGAAGTAAGCCTGGACTGGTATTGCATGTAAAAAACACCTCTATTTTCCACTAATACTCGCTGCGCCCGCCTTCGAAAACACAAAAGATCCTTCATCCGGAGCTTTATAATATATATATACGGGATCATAATCTTCATTCGCATTCAAACCTTGTACCAAAGCCACACCACTTGCGGGGACAATCAGGTCGCCTTCTCCGGTCGTTTCATTATACTTAAGTAAAGGATCGATACCATTGCAGGCTGTCTTCTGACTTAGGCCACCTTGTACAGGGTCACATGGGGCTTTTGTGCCACAAACAGCTGCGGTGGAACCATCTTTAGCCATAATATTTAACAATTTAACCTGATCATCCGCTGTCCATGATTTCCCGCACCTCTGATCGATAGGCAAACCATCCTCCCCCAATTCCAAACTCAGCCTAAACATTCTCAAGTAATTCAAATCATAATATTGAGCCTTCATCCTTTTTTCAATAGTAGCCGGCAACTTGAGAACTTGGCCACCGCCGGCCAATAAATAGTTCTTCGGATTCTTACCCTGATCTAAATTGGCTCCACCGATCGTATTATCCGAATACAAAGCCCCCTCTATCAATAATTGAGTATTTAAAGTTTTCAGCATTGAGGAATAATCAGTCCATTTCGGCTCTCCTTTGTCATCCTTTTTGCCATTATTGATATTTCCATGAATACCGTCATATGAAAACAGGGTTCCGTCAACCATAAAAGTGCCCTGAATATTGGTTACTGTCGGCGCGATATATATATTCCCCGTTTGATAATAATTATCTTGAACGGATGATCTGAAAGTAATCAGGGACATTTTCGGAAATTGCGTATCTTTTACATACAAATTATTATCCACAAAAATATTCCCCCCATCCACGATCACCACCCACCTACCAACCCAGTTTCCATCTTGAAAAGACAAAGTTACATCTCCCTTTGAATAAAGAACATGCTCCGTACCCACATCAAAAAGTAAATAATTTGTACTGGCACAATCTGCATCCACCTGGCCGGTCTTCTTATCTAAACTCTCATTCATCTTTGTAATAGTGCACTTACCGGTCACAATACTGTCCAGAGACTGCTTACTGACATATTTCTTCAAATTTTCATTAATGGCATCTCTAACCAAATTGATATTCACGGAACCGGACGTCTGGACACGCTGATCATTGCGCACATTTCCGGCAGCCTGCGCGAAAATATTTCCATGCACCACGACAGCGGGATTTACAATGGAACCGCCGTCAATTCTCGGCAATTTATTGTCATAATAAGACACCTTTTTATTAGCAACGGTATAACTAATCTTGCTATAAATATTCGCTCCGGTCGCTATGGCACAAGGTAAGACAGCATCTCCCTCTGTATAACTCGGTATTGCCGGATCAATTCGCAAATCAAAAGTAACCCCATCAAGCAAAGGATCTATCGGACTGGAAATTTCCACGTTGGAGGAAGCTGATCCCACATCACTCCCCTCAAGAAAATCTATCACATCAAAGTTGTAGACTGAATTTAGACCTTGGCACTGAGTTTGAGCCTTTACACCGGAATAGGTCACATAGAATTTCACGCTATCTTTTGTAATAGGACCTAACGATCCGATTTTTTTCAAACCCCTCTTAACCACAAAAGGCACTGATCTATAAGCCGAAATAGTATCCTGCAAAGCGTTGGCATACAAAGTTTCCACAAAAACCGCCGGGCGAAATTTAAAAAGCAAATTAGTATTTCCGTTAGGATAAACATTACCCATCGGAATTAAAATGTTACCCCCTACATCTATTAAATTCGGAAAAGAAATCGACTTCAATTTCAATTGATTGGTCTGTACAGGCAAATTCACCCCTTCCGGAGGATAAACAAAAGATTCATTGTTCACCAAATACGCTGGCTTTGTACCTGTAGTCCACGACAATTTTGACTCGGACGTGGGGGCATAACTGACAATTTTTTTAGTTGTTTTATAATGACCGGTTTCACCGGCAACTAAAGCAAAGTCGCCGGGCCAAACAGACTTGTTTAAAACCGCGTCAGCCGCTCCCGACTTCTCGCTAACCTGATCAGTCTTCACGGTATCAAGCCAATTGAAAGCAATTTTGTCCAAATTTACAATTTTCGTTGAACCGGCAGTCGGATTAATACCCACCCCGCTTTGATCCCTGAAATAAAGATGCAAATCATATCCATCAACGCCATCGGCAATCTTCACTCCCCCAAAGTCTGAAGCGGCCGGATCCGGATCGATTTCAACACATATCCCAGCCTTACCATAGCACCAGCCCTTATTTACACCTCCACCCGCCGGCACAACCGCGCCCTTCAAATTAAGAGTCAAGCCGCTAAACTCCACGTACGTTCCCGCCTGGGTCCAGGCATAGCCGCTACTTTTACCATCTCTATCAATCTTCACGCCATATTTAATGGCATCGGCAGGATCGTTATCATTAAATTGCATATAACCAAAAGTGGGATTCCAGGCATAGCCGAACAAATTGCGATTACCTGAGACATCCACGGCACCTATGTAGACACCATAATCATAATCCCCGCAAGCCACATCGGCACCTCCGCCATTATTCACTTTATTTTTACAGGCAAACGAAACAAATCCGCCATTGGTATTCCATGCCCAGCCTTTCAAAGCATACTCATAGTCCTGATTATAAGCCTTGGCTCTTTCTTCATTTATACAGGCGGCCTCGCCAAAAGCAGCGGGAGCCAAACCCTTGGATCCACTAATTCCCGTAGCAATGGACACATCAACCGATCCACCCAGCCCGTTTACATTTGGATGACCATCAAAAGAGATCACGCCGGAATTCACATTATAGGCTGGAGACGCAGCTGTGGTCGTGCCCGTAATATTGCCGTTACAAACCTTGGTTCCCTCGGCAAAAACGGTTTGTGTCAAAGTCAAAAAACTTACCGGTAAAACCGTCATCAACATAAGAACAACTTTATTCTTGAAAATCATGGCTTTGTTTTTATTTTTACTGTCTGAATTATAGCAGAAAACAGCCAAAATCTCAAGAAAGGTAACGCGCCACACACCCGGCGCACCGCTTGTCACCCGGTATCTATTCCGCACTTTCCACCTTTTTTTTCCCCTTCCCTGCCTGCCCGGTGCCTGAGGCTTTGACCCATTTTCCCTTTGATGGAGCCTTTTTCTCCATCTCACACTCCATACACAAAACTTCTCCGGATTTCTTATCATCCACCCTCAAACCTCCACATTTTCCACATTTTTCCACCGGTTTATTCCACGTTGCCAGTTTACATTTCGGAAATTTATTGCAACCCCAGAAAATTTTACCACCCTTTCTTGTTCTCCTTTCAACCAAATCTCCTTCCCCGCATTTTGGACATTTTACGCCGGAAGACACCACGATCGAAACAATAGTCTTACAATCCGGATAGCCGCTACAGCCGAGGAATGGCCCAAATCTGCCAATTTTCACCTGCATCGGTTTGCCACATTTTTCACACTTTGTCTCCGCATGCTTGGCTTTCAGCTCTTCCACCGCTTTTTCCTCCTCCGGAGTCATTTTTTTCTCGGCACCTGGACCACCGGCTCCCTCCATAGGCTTGGCATTCTTACATTCCGGATAATTCGAACAGGACAAAAACTTACCAAATCTTCCCAATTTTATCATCATCTTCGAACCGCATTTTTCACAGATTTCATTAGTTTCTTCTTTAATCATGTCACCCTTCTTCAAAGTCTCATTTTTTTCCATAATATTTTTATGAAATGGCTCATAGAAAGCTCTAATCATCGGCACCCACTGCAATTTTCCCTCTTCAATAGTATCCAGTTTTTCCTCCATTTCCGCCGTAAATTTATAATCCACAATCTCTTTGAAATTATCCACTAACATATCCGTCACCACCATCGCCACGTCAGTCGGCTTCAATGCTTTACCGTCCTTTTCAATATAACCGCGCGTCATAATAGTAGTAATTGTCGGCGCATACGTACTCGGTCTACCTATGCCCTCACTTTCCAATTTTTTTACCAACGAAGCTTCCGTATATCTGGCCGGAGGCTTGGTAAAGTGTTGGGTATTTTCAATCCCGTTCAAATCCACCATTTCTCCCTCAACCAATTTTGGCAAAATCTTTTCACCATCCTGAGCTTCTTCTTCCTCATGATCGCGACCTTCCAAATACACTTCCATAAATCCCGGAAAAACAATGGTCTGGCCGGTAGCTCTAAAGGTATATGCAGTATCCGCGCCATTCTTAAAAGCATTAATATCCGCCCCCACCTTATTCAAAATTGCCTCCTTCATCTGGCAAGCCACGGTTCGTTTCCAAATTAGCTCATATAAACGCGCCTGATCGCTCTCCAGGAATTTGGCCGCCATATCGGGAGTCATCGCCAAATCCACCGGACGAATCGCCTCATGCGCCTCCTGGGCGCTCTTCCTGCCCTTATATTTTCGCGGTTCATCCAGAGCATATTGCGGCCCAAATTGTTTTGAAATAACTTCTTTCGCCATCTTCAAAGCCAAATCGGAAAGATTTACACTATCCGTTCGCATATAAGTGATCATACCCGTCTGACCCGAGCCGGTATCCACGCCCTCGTAAAGTCTCTGCGCCACCATCATCGTTTTCTTTACTGAGAAACCCAGCTTACGCGAGGCCTCCTGTTGTAAAGTAGAAGTGATAAATGGTGCCGCCGGCGACCTCTTCGTTTCCTTTTCTTCTACGGACATCACTTTATATTCTGCGCCCTCAATCTCTTTCAAAACTTTTTCAGCCTGCTCACCATTCACGATTTCCAATTTTTTATCCTGAAATTTTTGCAACTCCGCCTGAAAATTTTTCTCGCGTTCAATTAAACTCTTATCTTTTTTCTCAAAATTACCGATAATCGTCCAGTATTCCTCGGGCTTGAAAGCCAAGATTTCGCGCTCACGCTCCACCACCAGTCGCACCGCCACACTCTGCACTCTTCCGGCCGAAAGCCCAAAACGAATTTTTTTCCACAATAAAGGAGATAATTCATAACCAACCAGTCTATCCAAAACTCTTCTCGCCTGCTGAGCATCCACAATATTTTGATCAATATCACGAGGATGCTTCAAGGAATCCTTGATCGCCCCTTCCGTAATTTCATGAAAAACAATTCTATGGATAGGAGTTTTCTTTTTATCCACCTTCAAAGCGTCCAATAAATGCCAGCCAATAGCCTCTCCTTCGCGATCCTCATCAGTCGCTATCCAGAGTTCATCCACCTTTTTCAACTCATCCCTTAATTGTTTCACCACTTTTTTCTTTTCCTCGGTAACAATGTAATCCGGTTTAAAATCATGTTCCACGTCTATACTCATTTTAGACTTGGGCAAATCCATTACATGCCCCATGGAAGCCAATACCTTATAATCACTTCCCAGAAATCTCGAGATGGTTTTTGCTTTTGCCGGAGACTCTACGATGACTAAATTTTTTGCCATAACTTTTTTTTAAAACCGTGATTTTTACTTTCCATTGTTATAATACTTTGGCTCGCTCGTCAACCTAATACAAAAGAATGGCTTATGTACGGCGTAATAACTGGCAGCTATTTGCAATGAAAAAGTTTCGGCATCATTAAGCCAAAAGACCAGGATTGAACATATTATACCCCCTCTTTTCCCCTCAAATTAGCCCTTTCCAAAAAAAATCAGCTTGCTAATGGGGCTTAAGCCCATATAATACGAATGTTTTATTTCCATAACCCAAAACACTATGACTAAGCAAGACTTGGTTTCAGGTGCTGCACAAGCTACCGGCGTAACAAAAAAAGCCGCTAGCGAAGTTCTCGATTCAGTTCTGATGATGATCACAAAAAGCCTAAAGGGTGGTCAAAACGTAACCATCACCGGTTTCGGCACATTCCGTGTATCAAAGAGAGCTGCTCGTACAGGCGTAAACCCACGCAATCCATCTCAGAAAATCAAGATCCCGGCTATGAAGCTTCCAGCTTTCAAGGCAGGCAAATCTTTAAAGGATGCTGTAAGATAAGCCACCGAAGGTGGGCATTGGCCTTCCTTTGAACCTTGTTTTAATTTAAAAAAGACCCCGCTGAAACGCGAGGTCTTTTTATTTAATTCCTTAAAAACTATTTATTCAAAGCCTTTTTCAAATTATCCGCCCATACCTGAGCACGCCCCTGAGTTAAATTAGCATCTGGAAAAAAGTTTAGACCTTTCCAGCCCTTAACATCTCCCAACTCAAGAGTGGCAAAATCATCATACCAATACTTCAAACCCCATTCATACGAAGAACCATAGACATCCTTATATATTTTTTCATCTTTAACTGGATGTGCAATCACGGATGAATATCCCGTGATGGCAAAATGATATGCTTCCACGAAATATCTCATCGCTAACCCTCGTGATATATAATCATTCGGAGACCAATTACCGCTAGTAGAATCAGGTTGGATTATAAACGGCAAATTGCAAACTGCCAAAGCATAGGGCTCACCACCTTTTATATCGTAATAGCAGCCCCAACTAGCCGGATTTTTGACTTCAATGGTCTTAAAGGAATTAATAGTATCCCAAATCAGCATTGCCATCTCCCCCCTGGTAACAGGTTGGCTACCTTGCAGTTTCCCCTGCAACCCAGCCCCACCCGCGCCAAAATAAGCAACAGCTATCACGACCACTCCCACCAACCCTCCAATGAGAAACTTTTTGTTCATTTTTATTTTTGTTAAATTATGATTACAAACATAGTCTACACCATTACCCCCCCCATAAGTCAAGCGCTGAATTATTCAATTAATCAGCCCTACCGGCACGATATCTATACTTCTGTCAAAAGGCCGCGCGGCCTTTTCAAGGCAAATCACCGCACCTTTACTGGAAGATTCTTTTATATTTTTTTGAAAATATTTAATATGCTTCACGTCATCATTGGTAATATTAATCGCTTTTTTTATTTCAATTGGAGTGAGCACTCCTTCTTTTTCGATGAGCAAGTCAATTTCCCTGCCTTCTTTGTCACGATAATAATACAAAGGCGGCTGTCTTCCCCTAAAAAAATAGCTCTTGATTATCTCGGCAACCACAAAAGTTTCAAAAATAGGGGCTGCCATCGCACCATTAAAAAGAGTTTCAGCCGATTGCCATTTGGTTAAAAACGCCGCCAGGCCGGTATCCAAAAAATATAATTTTGGCGCTTTAATCAAGCGCTTGGAAATATTTTTATAATAGGGATTCAATAAATAAATATGCAGGGTCCCCTGCAGAATCCTGATCCATTCCTTGGCGGCAGGTACAGAAACCCCGGCATCACGAGCTAATTCGGAAATATTCAACAATTGACCGGTTCTGGCGGCACAAAGCTGAAGAAAAGTCTGAAATTCTGAAACTTTCTTAACTCCAAAGAAATCCCTCAAGTCCCTGTCTAAATAAGTCTGAATATAAGAATTGTAAAAAACACCTAAATCTTGTTTTTTATTCAATACCAGGGCCGGAAAAAAACCGCGATAAATAACCCCAAAAATTTCCTTCACGGAACAGTTTAAATTAGAATTCCTTAGCCCTAATTTATCCAATTCAAAAATATTGCTGGAATAATTGCCACCAACCTCTTCAGCCATAGAAAATCCGAGTAAATTCAAAATAGCCACCCTCCCCGCCAAAGATTCCTTGATGTTTTTCAAAACTGCAAACTGTTGTGAGCCAGTAAGCCAATATCGCCCGTTTTTATCGTCATTATCAACCTTGATTTTGATATATGAAAACAATTCCGGCACATATTGAACTTCATCAATTAATAAAGGCGCAGGATATGTTTCCAAAAAAAGTTCAGGATCTTCTTTTGCGAATTTTCTGATCCTTAAATTATCAAAAGTCACATAATTAATTTTCAATTTTTCAGATAAATGCCTAAGCAAGGTCGTCTTTCCCACTTGTCTTGGACCGGCAAGATACAAAACCTTAAAATTTTTATTCGCTTTACTAATTACCTTTTCTATAAACCGTGATAAATACATAATAAAAACATTAAACATGGCTATTTTAATGTAGCAACTTAAATTAGTCAAGAAGAAAGTCCTAGTTTAAAAATACAATGACCCATGCACCCCTAGTCCCAAACTCCTGTGTCAGCCTTACCGTATAAATCCTGACAGCTGGACAAGCTTGGTAACTTTTTTTCCTTGAGTTCTTCATACCAGTTATTTGAAGACTTAAAAATCTTTACAGTTTCTTTGCAATTCTCAAAATCTACACATTCAAGATTTTTCCAGTAGCTGGAAGTATCAACCGAAAGGGCATCACACATCTCTTGCTCGCCGGGAACGGTATTTAACAACGTATCAGGAGCACCACATTCCTTTTGCTTAGCCTTTAAGCAATTATTCACCAACTTTTCCCAGTCCCACTCATAGCCTTTAGGGCATTGAAACTTCATATCACACTCAAGCTTTGAACTTTTCAAAATATAAACCATAAGTCCGTTTTCTTCCTTATATTCCTTGCTGTCGCCATTTTTTGGACATTCAAAGGTCTTTTTTAATTTTTCTATATAAGCATTGGTATCTTCACAGCCGCACCAGAAATAAAAGGCGGAGGATTCATCAGACGACGGTTTTTTATTACAAGAATCTTCCGGTGGAGTATAGCTGGTAACTTTGTACTTATTGCCAGCGGCATCGCTCAAGTTATTAACCTCTTTTTTCATACCATAATTTGGACAGAAAAAAATGTTTGCTGGGAGTTCTTTTAAGGTAAAGCTCTGTGCCGTACAACTGCATTCATGATAAATTTCTGTTATGACTTCTTTTATGGGCGGTACATCTTTAGGGTCTACCTTGGGATCCGTTGTTGGAGTTTCACCTTTTCCGGAACCGCTATCGGCAATCGTAGGAATTTTTTTGTATTTCAACCAAAGATTCTCCGGTACATCTATATTGGCAAGTATATTTTTATCAAGATTAGGGTTAGCAATTTCTATTTTTTTAGTTACAGGATTAAATCGACCAAAACCGCCACGCTCACCTGGCCTTTTGGAGGACCCGGATCCGCCATCACCACCACCACCTCCTCCGGAAGGAGGTTTAGTGTCAACAGCTCTACCAGATCCACCAGAGGGATGATCCTTATCGCCATTATTTTTATCATTCGGCACAACTGCCCCTAGTTTAGTTTTTTTACACCACCACGGTACATTGACAGTGGTCGCAGCATCGCCGGTTTTTGCAGAACTTGCTCGCGAAGGAACAGCCTGCCTACCCATGGAGCCTTGAAGTAGCCCTGTATTACTAAAATAAAAAGCCGCGCCTGCAAAAATCATTAGCAGCAGAAGTGCATAAATCATCAATTTAGAATTTTTCATTAAAATTTATTAATTTTTATTAACATAACCATACCACAGGAAAATTTAATTGAAATCCTCCCCCAACGCCAAAAAGTCCCTCTCTGCAATTTCCAAAATTACCACATCATGAGAATTCTTTAAGTTTTCATAAGCCTGTCGGATTGACCCTGTCAGCCAATGAATCTTTTTGAAATTTATAAAAACTAAATTGAAATACATTTCATTATCAAAAAAACTGTCATGGAAAATCAAAACTCTCTCATCGGCCACAATTTCATCCTTTACAATAACCGGTTGCGGCACGGTCTCAAAACTATTAAAACCAAGCAGCCTGCTTAAATCACCAATTCTTTGCACATCCTCCAGACCGCCAAGATCAATAACATCCCTATCCAAAGCCTTAAGCACCTCATTGATAGTCAGAAAAAGCCCATAGCGCGTCCAATGCGTATCATTTTTTGAATAAACCGGAACCGCCTTACCGTTTCCACTCTTCTTCGCTTTCCTCAAAACCTCCAGCCCGTCAAAAGTGTTCACCCCCTCAATTTTCAAAGCCCCCATAATCACTTCATAGTTTTTTTCACCCACCAATTCTTCGCGCAAAAATTCAGGATAAATTGACTCCTTATCCGGCGCCAAAACAAAAACAAATTTTTTACCATCTCCAGTGATCTTTTGCTGGAAATTTTTAATTTTCTTTGCAACCGAAAGAGCCTCGACTCCATTAACCATAAGCATATTGGACTCGTAAGAAGGCCGATAATAAAGCCAGCCGGCTCTGCCGATAATCACTTCTTTATTGGGCGAAATACCAAAAACTTTCAAATCAATAAAATTATTCAGAAAAATCAGGGATCCTCTAAAACCGAAATTATCATTAACGTAAGCGGTTAAATCTTCAACCGCCTGCTGCTCCAAAGTCAGCTCTGGAAAAGGCGCCAAAATTCTTTTCTCCTCAACCCTAACCTCCGGTAAAACCCCACTAACCATCTGCAGAAGTGGAAAAGCAATAATAAAACAAAAAATCAGGGAAAAAATTTTCTTCATTTTTTAAAAGCGAAAATAAATAAAAGGATTAAAGCCACCGGCGGCTAACTGCAAAACAGAGTAAAAAAACAGGCTTATTGCCAATATACCCTTAACAATAACAAACCTCCCCATCCTCCCCACGAACACATTTTCCGGAAAAAAAGCCAAAAACACCGCGGCCGAAAAAAACAGCCATTCCTTAACGGTAACAATGGCGATATTGGGAAAATCGCTAAAATCAAAACTTAGAATTTTAACAAAATTTACCCAAGCGTCACTCAAAGTAGTGGCATCAAATATAATCCAACCGAAAAACACGATCGCGAAAGTCGTAAACCATCTTATGATTTTCGGGATTTTCGATAAAAACTTTTCCTCGAACAATTTCTCAAACATCAGCCAAAAGCCAAAATAAATTCCCCAAGCGATAAAAGTCCAATTCGCCCCGTGCCAAATGCCTGAAAGTAAAAACACAATCATAATATTTCTACAGTTTTTCAATAAAGAAACTCTACTCCCGCCAAGTGGAAAATAAACATATTCTCTCAGAAAATTCATTAAAGAAATGTGCCACCTGCGCCAAAACTCCATGACACTGGTGGCAATATATGGGCGATTAAAGTTCATCGGGAAATCCAGCCCCACCATTTTCCCCAGTCCAATCGCCATCTTCGAATATCCGGCAAAATCATAATAAACCTGCATGGCAAAACACAGCCCTAAAAGTATCAAAACGCTGCTTGCTGGTGACGTTTGCCAGATTCCGGACGAACCGGCTTTCACTAAATTCTTACTCATTCCGGCAATTTGATTAGCCAGCAAAACCTTCATTGCCAAGCCGCAACAAAACGAAAAAACTCCTTCGAAAAATTTATCAAAAGAATGTTCCCTGCTTTTAATTTGATGCGCAATTTCGTGGTAACGAACAATTGGCCCGGCAATAAGCTGGGGGAAAAAACAAATATACAAAGCAAAATTCGCAAAATTCTTCTCCGGTGGCGTATGTTTTTTATAAACATCAATCAGATAGCTGATCCCATGAAAAGTAAAAAACGAAATTCCCAACGGCAAAACCACTCCCTTCCAAACAGCTGGAAGAAAGCCAAAATATTCCCTTACTCCGTTCAGCTGTTCAACCAAAAAATTAGAATATTTAAAATATCCCAAGGCTAAAATTTCAAAAACAATACCCAGAATTAAAAACATCTTTCCGTATCTTGAATGAGCGACCAAAAATCCCGAAAAATAATTTACCGCGGTAAGAAAAATTAGAAACCACAGGAAATTCATTGCTCCCCAGGCATAAAAAACATAACTCGCCAGCACCGCGAAAAGATTTTTAAATTTCCAGGGCAAAAGATAATAAATTGCCAAAAAAATCGGCAAAAAAGCAAAAATGAAAATAATTGAACTAAAAACCATAACCACAGACTAATAACATTCACCCGGCCTGTCAAAATCTGTGGCCTGTCAAAATCTTCAATAATCCAAAAAATTCCGCTAAAATGCCTCCATGACAATCGCTACCCTCCTACTTTTTACTATACAAAACTTGGCGCTGGTTGTAAGCGCAGCCATTCTAGCCACGGCAATAAAAAAAACCGCAGCCACGGGCTCCCTCAAAAAAACACTTCTAATTACAACTTTTTACTTTTCCGAAATCATTTTGATTGAAATCTCCCTCGGAATCTTCGGCGCCATAAATGCAAAAAACATTCTGTTCGCCAGTATTGCCCTCCCAATAATTTTAGCCGCCATTTTTTACAAAAAGATCCGGCTAAAAATTAAAGAAGCCCTAAAAGAAAACTCTTCGAGAGCAAAACGCCGTACACCCCTGTTCGCCGTCATCGCAATTTTCACTCCGATCACCGTCCTGCTTTTCATCCGCTTGTTCAACGCCATGCTGCAAATCCCCCTGGAATATGACAGCGTGTCATACCACTTGCCATTCATCGCCAAATGGCTACAGACAGGCAATCTTGCCACCCCGTATTTCACCGCTTTCTCCAGTCCGCTCGGCTATTATCCAAGTAATTACGAACTTCTTGACCTCTGGACAGCCGTACCTTTCAACAGTGATTATTTCTTCCATTTGCTAAACTTTCCGTTACTAATACTACTGGCTCTCGCTGTCTACGGTATCTGCCGCAACTTTAAAATTAGCAGAAAAATTGGCGTAATAAGCACCGGTCTAATCTTCTACATGCCCATTTTTCTAAAACAAGCCGGCACTCCATTGGTAGATCTCTTTTTCACTTTAACTTTTGTCCTCACAATTTACTTCCTGCAGGAAATTCTCAAAAACAAAAACGAACCGCTGGATTTTCTCGCTTTCGGGCTCTGCGTCGGCCTCTTCATCGGCACCAAATATCTCGGACTTCCCTATGCGACGATACCAATCCTTTTATTGTTAATCCTCAGCTGCGCGCCTAGCCAAAGAAAAGGCAAATTAAAAGGCCTCCTGATTATAATAATCGGTATTTTTCTGACCGGCTCTTTTTTCTACTTACGAAATTGGCTCACCACCGGCAACCCCATTTTTCCAGTAGAAATAAGCCTTTTTGGTAAGCAAATATTCGAAGGCTATCAGAATGTAAATCAATTCATAGACAGCTCCGCTCTCATCCGTCACTTGAATAATCTCCCGGAGCTCAAAAAATTCACCTCCCTGCTCTATCAACAAGTAGGACCACAGATTTTTGCCATTTTTCTCGCATTAATTTTAAATTTTTCAATTTTAATCTACGAAATTTTTCGCAAAAATTTTCGCCTCATCGCAACTCCGGCAATTTTACTTATCGCAAATCTAATATATTTTTTACTTTATCTTAAAGCCCCATACACCTATCAACAGGAATTCGAAAATATCCGCTACGCCATGCCATTTTTCATTCTTGGCTGTATAAACATTGCTTGGGTAGCCAACTACTTTAAAAAACTAAAATATTTCTTCTACTTCGGTGCTTTTGCCATCACTTCCTACGCCCTTACGCACATAATTCATCTCGATCCGCCCGAGATAAAACTCACCTCTACTTATCAAATTCAGCTTGTTCTGTTTGCCATCGCCGCGCTGGCATTTCTATACGCCGTCCGGCCCAAGAATCACAAACATAAAACACTCCAAATATTCTTAACTTTAATCTCTTTTACAATCGGTCTGGACCTTACCTCTAAAGCCATCCTCTTTACCGCATACGAAAGAGAAAAACTTATTCCCCACTTCAGCGAAACGCTCTATGCCAAAGACCCGCGCGTGAACAATATTATCAAAGCCAACGACTGGATAGAAAAAAACGCCCCTAATGCAAAAATTGCTTACGCCGGCTTTAATTTTCACTATCATTTCTTCGGCCGCAACTTTCAAAGAGAAGTCGATTATATAAATATCAACGACTGCCGAGATTGCGACTACTACAATTATCGCAACACACAGGGCGGCATTCGCAGCAATCCAAGCTATGAAAATTGGCTGCAAAATCTGGCCGCAAAAGAAAAAGAATATCTCATCATCGACACCAAATTCACTTCTAATGTAAAATCTTATGAACTGGACTGGGCCAAACAAAACTCCGGAAAATTCAAACAGGTTTTTAATCTGGACAACACTTACATTTACAAAATCGTCCGTTAGCTTTAGATTATACCCACTATGGAGCAAGCACTAAGAAATCTGGAACACGACGGCCTCGTCGTCATAAAAAATTGCCGAACCGTCGAGGCTCTGCGCGATATAGAGCTCGAATATTTCGGTCGCAAAGAAGGTAAGCTTACCAATTTCATGAAAGGCCTGAAAAACCTTTCCGCTGAAGAAAAACCACGGATCGGCCAGCTGGCCAATACAATAAAAGCCACTCTGGAAAAAACTTTGGCAGCCAAACTCCAAGCTTTTGAAAATGAAAAGCTGGAAAAAGAACTTTCCACCGATTTTTTCGACACTACGATTCCCGGAAAATCCAGAACAGTCGGCCATATTCACCCTGTCGCCCAAGTACAGGAAGAGGTGGAAAGAATTTTTAGCCAAATGGGATTTTCCATCATGGACGGACCGGAAATAGAATCCGAATATTATAATTTTGAAGGTCTGAATATTCCCGCCGATCATCCGGCACGGGACATGCAGGATACTTTTTTCGTCGCCAAAAAGAATGATGAAAAATATGGCCGCATTGTACTTCGCACTCATACCTCGCCTGTTCAAGTCCGCACGATGGAAAAATATGGAGCGCCACTGCGCATAATCGTCCCCGGCCGTGTCTTCCGCTATGAAGCCACCGATGCCAGTCACGACAGCACATTCAATCAAGTCGAAGGACTACTCATCGACAAAGAAATTTCTCTTAGCCACCTCAAGGGAATTATGGCCGAATTTCTCACCCGCCTTTTCGGCAAACCGGTAAAAGTCCGCTTCCGTCCCGGCTATTTTCCTTTTGTGGAACCGGGAGTAGAGCTCGACTTTTCCTGCCTATTATGCGCTGGAAAAGGCTGCCGCGTCTGCAAACAAAGCGGCTGGGTGGAATTCATGGGCGCAGGCATGGTCCACGAAAACGTGCTAAAAGCCGGCGGCATTGATTCAAAAAAATACCAAGGCTGGGCCTTCGGCTTCGGCCTCACCAGGCTGGTTATGATGCGTTACGGCATCGATGATATCAGACTTCTAACAAGTGGCGATCTGCGCTTTCTAAGGCAGTTTTAGTCCCCTCTTCAAGCGACAACAAGAAAACGTAGGGTCTAGTAAGTGCCGCCAATCCAGCCCCCCCCTTTAGAAATATATTAGGTGCGCGGCCAAATATATGAAAAGTACACACATGTCAAAAATACGTACAAAATATTGAAAAAATCGAACATATGCGCTAGAATATGTTCGAAAATATCAAATAATTAAACATTTACCATGACGTACCGGATTCCAAAACTACCACTTTCAAACATTCAATTAACCGAAAAAATTTGGAAAAAGACTGTTTCGGCCAATAGAAAATTGGCGGAATTAAAAGGAATTGCTCAAACTATTCCGAATCAGGAGATTCTTATCAATACTTTGCCCCTCCAGGAGTCAAAAGATAGCTCAGAAGTAGAAAATATCGTCACCACTCACGATGAATTATTTAAATACGACAAGAGTTCTAAACTATTTTCCCCCGCCTCAAAAGAAGTCCATAGGTACAATAATGCTTTGTTTCATGGTTTCACAATGTTGAAAACAAGGCCACTTACAAATAATCTGTTGATAGAACTATCCCAGATTATTACCGAACGAACAGTCGGGTTTCGCAATCTTCCAGGTACTACTCTCAAGAATGGACAGGGAGATGTAGTCTATACTCCGCCTCAAAATTTCATGGAAATTTCCGAACACATGAAAAATTTGGAAGAATTTATTAACAATCCGGAAATGAGTGATTTTGATCCCCTGGTAAAAATTGCTATTATTCATCATCAATTTGAATCAATTCATCCTTTTTTTGATGGCAACGGACGTACCGGTAGAATTTTGAATATTTTGTATTTAATTTCTGAGGGTATTTTGGATATTCCGATTTTATATCTCAGCCGCTATATCACAAAAAATAAGGCTGAATATTATCGGCTTCTTCAGAAAGTTCGTGATGAAGCTTCCTGGGAAGAGTGGATATTATATATACTTACGGCATTGGAGAGCACTGCGGATCAAACGGCAAGAACGATTGAACAGATAAAAAGATTGATGGCGGAATATAAAAATATTATTAAAGACAAGGAAACAAAAATCTATAGCCACGAATTAATAAATACACTTTTTAGTCATCCATATACAAAAATTGAATTTATCGCTGGTGCCATTAATGTAAATCGGCAGACGGCTTCAACTTATTTGCAAAAGTTATCAGCGCTTGGATTGTTAAACCGCACAAAACAGGGACGTACAATATATTACATAAACACTAAGCTGGTAACTCTTTTTACATCACTATAAAACAAGCAGGCTACTCAAACTTCACCGTAAAATTTTTCATTCCCATGGCACACAAGCCCTGTAGTGTTTTTCCGGCAGTCTGAGCTGGCAAATCTATATCCGTAGTCCCGGACATTGGCAAATTTTCCTGATATTGTATTGCTGGAATGACTAGAGCTCCTGAACAATCAAAGGTTCCGTTTGTTTTCATGCGTAAAATTGTAGGGAGACCTGCCTTAGCCACGGTATTTCTGGGGGAATAACCACCTTTCGCGCTAATCTCAATAATTTGCTTGCCATCAACCATGGAAACATTATTTCCACCTGCTTCATCTGAGCCCCCGGAACCACCAAGTCCATTAAAAACTAAAATCATCAACCCCAGGAAAGCCAATCCGGCAACAACACCACCAAAAATAGATCTCATAATTTTAAATTAAAAATTAAACACCGGAGCAATATACCCCGCAGCCACCAGGCTGTTAATAATATTAAATATTGCAAACATTATAACCACTAACCCCGCCGATTTAAAGAAAATGCCCGATTTTGCACTGTCCTTAATGCTGAAAGAACTGAAACTGACCAGAGCCAAAACCGGCAAAGTTCCCAAAGCAAAAGCCCCCATTGTTAATGACCCTTCCAAAAAACTACCGGTCGATAAAGTATAAATTTGCATCGCCTGAGTAAATCCGCATGGCAGAAAGAAAGTGATGATTCCAACGAAAAGCGGCGTAAAAACATTACTGAAGCTGGTGATGCCCATCGCCCTTTGTGAAATAAATTTTGGCATCGCCGGCTGCAACCTTTTTGTAAAAGAAAAAACATCCAAAAGATTTATACCCAAAATCAGCATTACCAATCCCACGATCATGCCCAAAACAAAAGTTTCGGTCACTCCCAGCTTAAAAGTTTGGCCCAAAACGGCGATTACACCGCCCAAAAGAAAAAACGAAACCAGCCTGCCAACATGAAATAGCACCTGCGGCCTAATCCTGTCCCCTTCCTTGGCAAAAGTCGCCGACATCGAAAGCACCAGCCCGCCAACCACCGCCATACAAGTAGATAAAGAAGCTATTATACCAATCATAAACGCAGTACCATAGCCAACCTCGCTGGCATTCACCAGGTTCACGATTCCCGCCTTCTGCAAAAGCAAAAACAGCGCGGCAAAAACAAAAGCTATCGGTAAAGCGTACAAAAATTCACCCCAATTCACTTTTATCTTAGGTTTTTCTAGAGATAATTGGTATCCGCTATTCTCAATTAACTTATCCAGTTCCCTGATAATCTCCAGACTGGACATTTCACCAAAATCACCATCAATTTCCACCGACATTGTGACTATACTCGACTTCACCATCACTACTCTGGGGTGTTGCTGAAGCTTTCTTTCCGTCAACATTTCACAAGCACTACAATGCATTCCACAACAATAAAATTTATATGTTTTTGACTCACTGATGTTTATATCATTCATATATTGGTATTATAAATTATACTACGCGGACATCCCCTCGCTGCTGAATTTCGCAAAAAGCAGAAAAACCGCCAGAAAAAACACGGTCATGAATATCGGCGCAATCATTGAAAGATAATTTTTTTTGCCCGGTTTAAATCTTTTCAAAAGTAAAGAATTCGTAACCACCGAAACCGAACTGAAAGCCATCGCCAAACCTGCCAATTCCGGCTTAAGAATAATTCCCACGCTCGCAAATACTCTGGCGGCAATAGGGATACCGATAATGTTGTAGAATAGAGCGAAGAACATGTTTTGCTTCACCTTTCCAATCGTTTCCTTACTCAACTGAATAGCATTAATCACATCCATTAAGTCATTTCTTATGATAACTATTCCTCCAGCCTCCATTGCTACATCCGTACCGCTTCCCATGGCAATGCCTAAATCTGCCTGAGCCAAAGCCGGCGCATCATTAATACCGTCACCGACCATCGCGACTACCAAGCCACCTTGCTGCAGCTTCTTAATTTCATTAGCCTTATCTTCCGGCAAAACTTCCGCCAAAATATTTCTAATACCGGCCTGCCTACCAATAGCCTGAGCCGTTCGCTCATTATCACCGGTTATCATGTAAACCCCTATGCCCATCTTTTCCAGAGTCTGAACAGCCTGCATGGAAGTGTCTTTAATTGTATCGGCCACCGCGACAATACCAATTATTTCCTTGTTAGAGGCTAAAATCATTGCCGTCTTTCCGGCCTCCTCCAATTTTCTCATCTTTCTATCAATATTTTTCACCTCCAACTTCAAGACTTCCTCAATAAGCTTACGATTGCCCAGGTAATAAGTAGCACCACCGATCACTGCCTGCACTCCATGTCCCGGAATCGCCTTGAAATCACTGGCATCACGCGTTACCACGCCTTCCTCTTCAGCATATTTACAAATCGCCTCCGCCAAAGAATGCTCAGACTTATTTTCCAAGCTGGCGGCAATCTCCAAAATTTCTTTTTCGTCCATCTCCGCCACTTCCACTATGTCGGTAACTTCCGGCTTGCCTTTAGTTAAAGTGCCGGTTTTATCGAACACGACAGCCTTCACTTTACACGTTTGCTCTAATGGTTCGCCTCCCTTAATTAAAATTCCGTGTTCCGCCCCCTTACCGGTAGCCACCATTATCGCCGTCGGCGTCGCAAGTCCCAAAGCGCAAGGGCAAGCTATAACCAACACCGCCGTAAAAG
This sequence comes from uncultured Candidatus Peribacteria bacterium, assembly GCA_964480115.1. Taxonomy (GTDB): domain Bacteria; phylum Patescibacteriota; class Gracilibacteria; order UBA1369; family LOWO2-01-FULL-3; genus JACRIB01. The sequence continues at coordinate 14,972 of CAYZOB010000052.1, read as the reverse complement.
CCATTAAAGAAAAACTCAAAGACTCGCCCAAAAGAAAAAACCACGCCACGAATGTAATTATCGCAATAATTATTACAATCGGCACGAACCAGGCCGAAACCCTATCGGCAAAAGCCTGAATCGGAGCCTTGCTACCTTGAGCATCTTCAATTAATTTAATAATTTGAGCCAGCGCGGTCTCGGAGCCGACTTTTTTCGCCATAAACTCAAAACTACCTGTTTTATTTATTGTTGCGCCAATCACGGAATCTCCCTCCTTTTTATCAACCGGCATACTTTCGCCGGTCAGCATCGACTCGTCAATTGATGAATAACCTTTAGTTATCACCCCGTCGACGGGAATTTTTTCCCCCGGCCTCACCACGATAATATCTCCCACCACCACGCTTTCAATCGGGATATCGAGTGTTTTACCACTTCTTACCACTCTCGCAGTCTTAGCCTGCAGTCCCATTAATTTCTTTATCGCCTCGGAAGTTTGTCCTTTAGCTCGACTTTCCAGCCACTTGCCCAAAATCACAAAAGTGATCAGGAAAGCGGCGGTTTCAAAGTAAAGATCCTGAATTTTATCTCCACCCAAACCAACCACCGTACCATTGATAACAACATGGCTGATAAAATTATATAAACTGTAAAAATAAGCCGCCGAAGTACCGATAGCAATCAAACTGTCCATATTGAACATTTTCATCCGCAAACTCGACCACATTCCCTTATAAAATCCCGCGCCGATAATAAATTGCACCGGCGTAGACAAAATCAAAGATATAAAACCGGCCCAAGGATATAAAAAGGTCCTCCCCGGCAAATCAAAAAAATCAAAAAGCATGAAGTAAATCATTGGCAAGCTCAAAATAAAACCACTCCAAAATCGATTCCTGCATCGTTTAATTTCTCCTTCACGACGAGCTTTCTCAGCTTCACTGCTATCAGCAGTCGTTAAATTTGCCTTGTATCCGGCCTTGACTATCTGCTGAATAATTTGCTGCTCTCCAACCTGGGCGGCGTCAAAAATAACCTTGGCCTTCTCAGCGGCGAAATTTACCACTATTTCTTTAACACCGGGCAATTTTTTCACGCTTCTCTGAATGATAGCGGAGCAGGACGCACAATGCATCCCACCAATTGCCAGGTCAATCCTCCTCTCGCCGGAAACAGCTATTGGCAGCGACGGAACCTCTTTATGCTCATCACGCGAACCACCGTGGCTAAGCTGCACTCTTCCATCAACCAGTACATCAAAATTTATAATACGCGAAAGATTGTCGGCAATTTTTTCAACATCCGGCGTACCCTTGGGAAACTCTACTTCCCCCTTTTTTTGAGAAGTAATCTTGCCGTCAAAATACGGCCTACCGTCAGCATCAGTTTTTAAACTACCCTCTGCGTTGGTATGAATCGTATAGCTTATTTTTAACGGAATACCTTTCTGCCCTTCGGTTTTTTTTATGCTATTGTTAATCATATGCTTAAATTGTTAATTTTTGCGATTGGAAATCGTACATGCCCGCAAAATTTCCTTGATAAACCGATCCTTCTCGGCCCTATCGGATGAATTCATTTTCTTCCCACATGTCTGAAGATGGCTTTCCAAAACCATATTATTAGCCTGCCTGAGCATTCCGATCGCAGAATTACACTGCTGAACAACATCCATGCAATAGCGCCCATCTTCAATCATTTTTGTAATCAAGTCCATCTGGCCTCTAACCTTTTTAATACTGTTTAAAACTTTTGTCGTATAAGGTTCAATCATTTTTAACGGGGATTAAATTAATAATAATTAAATCGTGACATGATAATCACCAAGACCTTCTATTTCCTTTTTTAAATTTTCGAGGTTAAGATTTTCATCATGTTCAATCACCGTTTCTCCGGTCTTGGAATCAACATTTGTGGAATGAACGCCACTTATTTCGCTGCATACGTCGGCAATTAAAGTCTTGCAGGCGGCGCAATGTAAGCCCTGAATGTGAACGGTGGTTTTTTGCATAAAGGTTTTTATAAAATAGATTTTTGCCCCAACCACCTAGACCATAGGTAGAGGTACAGACGTATATTATTCCTTGCCTCACTCTTTGTCAACGCAAAAAAACATTTCCCTTATCATCGTGAGCTATCCGTGCGTTTTTGCAAAAAAGAAGCCATTCACATTTCCCCAAAAACCTCCGCCACGATAGTAGACATGACCATGGCCACAGTTTCCGCCCTCAAAATGCGACTTCCCAGAGAAACCGGGTGAGCACCGCTGCTTTTCACCATTTCAACTTCCCTGTCTGTAAAGCCTCCTTCCGGCCCCACGCAAATAACAATTTCTCCCATAAATTTTTTTTCTCCCCTCACCAGCTTTTCTCTACAAAAATCCGAAAATTTCCGCTCAGTGCCGGGATGTGGCACTATCACTATTCGCTCCATGCTTTCTCCATAATCCAAAGAATTTTCCTGCTCAGCGTCACTCGAAAATATTTTTTCAAATTTCCGCGCCGCTAAAAGTTCCGGAATTTTTCCACGACCTGATTGTTCCGCCGCCTCTTTCAAAATTCTGCGTAAACGCTCCTCTTTACCCAAAGCCCTGCACTCTGTTCTATCCGTAATCAAAGGTATAAACGTACTCACCCCCAGCTCGGTTCCTTTTTGTAAAAGCCACTCCATTCTTTCTGTGTTTTTTAAAATAGCCTGTGCGACAACAAGCCTTACCGGCAATTCCGTCTGACAAAATTTCCTTTCCAAAACAATACCAACAATTTTTTTTACACTGAAATCTCCCAATTCCACAAGAAATTCAAAGCCTGAATTATTTAACAAAATCACTTTCTCCCCACGCACAAATCTCAAAACCTTGGTAAACTGATGAATCAGGTCTTCAGAGCAAATTACGGCCTGGCTTTCATCCACCACGTCCAATTGTGAAACAAAAAATCGATGCATATAGCCAGACTACAAAAAAACTGGCCAAAACTCAATACTCCGCGAAATTGGTCGATTTCAAGGAATCGCACTCCGTGAAATTGACTAATTTCACGGAATTTGCTATCGTTTGAGCATGCACATCAATCGCTATTACAAAAATCTGGATAAACTTCTGAAGCCAAACAAGGTAATCCTGATTTATGGACCACGGCAAATTGGAAAAACCACTTTGGTTCAAGAGTTTTTACAATCTACAAAACTGAAATATAAAAAAGACACCGGAGATAATCTTGCAACTCGGGAATGGCTTGGTTCTCAAAGTTTAGAGAAAATCAAGGATTACGTTGGAGACAATAAATTGATTTTTATTGATGAAGCGCAAAAAATACCGAACATTGGAATTGGGCTGAAAATAATGATGGACAATATTCCCGGAATAAAAATTATCGCAACAGGATCATCTTCATTTGAATTGGCAGGGCAAGTTGGTGAACCATTAACGGGCCGCAAATTCACCTATAGTCTTTTTCCAATCGCTCAACTGGAATTAAAAAATCATTACTCCCCTTACGAACTCAAGAGCAATCTAGCCAAATATCTTGTCTTTGGCACTTATCCGGACGTCATTAATGCAGAAACGGAAGCCGACAAAGGTAAATACCTGGATGAACTGGTAAACTCCTACTTGTTAAAAGATATTTTGGAATTGGAAAAAGTAAAAGACACAAAATTGCTTCGCGACCTGCTGCGGCTCCTGGCGTTTCAAATTGGCAGCGAGGTTTCACATACCGAACTCGGAACACAACTTGGAATAGATTCCAAAACAGTAAGTAGGTATCTGGATTTATTTGAAAAATCCTTCATTATTTACAATCTGCGCGGCTTTAGTAGAAATCTGCGCAAAGAAATTACTAAAAAAGGGAAATATTATTTTTACGATACGGGCGTGCGCAATGCCCTGATCTCAAATTTTAACCAGTTAGACCATCGGGATGATCAGGGGAAATTGTGGGAAAATTTCCTTTTTATGGAGCGCCTTAAAAAACGTTCATACACACAAATATACGCCAATGATTATTTTTGGCGAACCTGGGACCAAAAAGAAATTGACTTGATCGAAGAACGGGATGGCAAGCTTTTTGGCTATGAGTTTAAATTTGGTAATAAAAAAACAAAAAACCCAACAGAATGGCTGCAAACATACAAAGAAGCTGAATTCCACGTGATAAATCAGGATAATTATTTGGATTTTATTACCTGATTTATTAGCACCTTGCCAAGCATATCCAAAACTATTAAATTAACTTCACGCACTTTAGTTTAACCAAATCAAATGCTCATTTCCCTAAACTGGCTTAAAGAATTTCTCGACAAGCCTGAAAATCTCGATCCTGAAGAGGTAGCTACGCAATTAACCATAAAAACCGCCGAAGTGGACAACGTCACAAATGAAGCTGATGCCTTTGAAAATATGGTAGTGGGACAAATCACGGAAATCGCTCCTCATCCAAACGCCGATAAATTAAAAATTTGCAAAGTTTCAATCGGCAAAGAAACAAGCCAAATAGTTTGCGGTGGAACGAATCTCCGTGAAGGAATGTATGTAGCGGTCGCCACTCCTGGGGCGAAAGTAAAATGGCATGGTCAAGGCGACTTGATTACTCTGGAAAGAACTAAAATTCGCGACGTGGAAAGTGACGGCATGATCTGTGCCGGCAGCGAAATCGGCCTTCCGGACGCGCAAGGCGGCGAGCGCACTGCACACAACAGCCAGCCGAGCTTACAAAAAGACCCACGCGAAATTCTCGATCTGTCAGGTATGAAAACAGCACCGGGTACTCCACTGGCCGAACTGCTTCAAAAAAATGACATCATCTTTGAATTTGACAACAAAGCCCTGACACACCGCCCCGATCTTTGGGGACATTATGGCATTGCCAGAGAAATTGCCGTACTTACAAGTACAAAATTAAAACTCCTAAAAATCGACATAAAAATTCCAACAAGTGGCTCGAAAGTCGACGTCGAAGTAAAAGACAAAATTCTTTGCCCTCGCTATTGTGGTCTGCAAATAAACAATATTAAAGTCGGCCCTTCTCCCGAATGGCTGCAAAAAAAACTCAAAGCCACCGGCCACGGCACGCATAACAACATCGTTGATGTTACTAATTACGTAATGCTGGAGCTCGGTCAACCCATGCACGCTTTCGATAAAAATAAAATCAGCAAAGGCATAGTCATTCGCAAAGCTGAAAAAGGTGAAAATCTTGACTGTCTCGACGGCAAAATTCGCGACCTTGATGAACACATGCTCATCATCGCCGATCATAAAAAACCGGTAGCGATCGCCGGTGTCATTGGCGGAGCCAATAGTGAAATTGGCGACTCCACAACCTCAATCATCCTGGAATCCGCCAATTTCAATTCCTCCAGTGTCCGCAAAACTTCCACCAAATTCATGCTACGCACCGACGCCGTACAAAGGTTCGAAAAAGCCCTCGATCCAAATCTTTGTGAAATCGCCATCAAGCGCACCGCCGAATTAATTCTAAAAATCTGTCCCGCTGCGCAAATCGCCGGGCCAATCACCGACGTGAAAAATTTTCCCACCGCGCCTGTAAAAATTCTCTTCGATACGAATAAAGCCAGATCAAAAATTGGCGCCGCTATTTCGGATAAACAGATAAAAGAGATTCTGGAAAGCCTCGAATTTAAAACAAGCCCACCAAAAAAATCAGCCAAAGGCGGAACAGTTTTCACCGTCACCATCCCAACCTTCCGCGCCAACAAAGACGTAAAAATCGAAGACGACTTGATCGAAGAAATAGCCCGCATTTACGGCTACGGCAACATCCCCAGCACGCTCCCCGCCCTGCCCACAAAACTTCCCAAAGAACACACCGAACGCTTCAAAAAACATCGCGCCCGTGAACTGTTTTCTTACGGCCTCGGTTTCGACGAAGTCTCCAATTATTCCTTCTATGGGAAAAACGAGATCGCTCGGTGCCTACTGAGCGAAAACGGCCACGTGAAGCTAATAAATTATCTTTCGGAAGATCAGACCCACATGCGCCTGAGCATGATACCCAATCTACTAAAAAATCTGCAGCATAATGTTAAAAACTTCGACGAATTAAAAATTTATGAAATCGGCCACACTTACAAAGAAATTGGCGAAACCGGTGTCGAATTCATGCCGCTGGAAGAAAAAAAAATAGCCGGAGCAATTCTCATAAAAGGCAAATCTGATGAACCTTTTTACGAAGCTAAAGGCGCTCTGGAAACATTTTTCAAAAAATTTGAAATTCCGCTACCACACGCCACGAAAGGCCTCACGGCAACCCCCTACGCCCACCCAAATAAAGCCCTTTCCTACATTGATCAAAACGGCCAAACGCTCGGCAAAGTTTTCATGCTTCACCCGGTTGTCGCCAAAAACCACGACCTCGAAAATTATTCCATCGGAATTTTCGCCCTCAATTTCACGGAATTGATGAAACTCACTCCGCGAGAAAAAAAGTATAAAAAAATCGCCCGCTTCCCAAGTATTCAATTCGACGTTTCCGTGCTGATCGACTCAAACCTTGAAATTCAAAAACTCCAAAACTCAATCCGGGAAGCCTGTCCGGCGTCAGACGCGGGCGAAAACTCCCTCATCACCGCCATCACGCTTTTCGATATTTACAGGGGCGCCGAACTTCCGCCAAACAAAAAAGCGGTGGCCTTCAAAATAACTCTTCAGGCCGAAGACCGCACTCTCACCGACACCGAAATGGCCGAAATCCAAAACAGAGTTTTCAAAAAACTCGAAGGCCTGGGCGGCGTAATCAGAGGTAAAAATTTTTAAAACAGATGGCGGCTTGAAACAAATAGCCAGTTTGTCAAGCGGTTTTTGCTACATTTTGTCCACTAAAAGGTAAAATGCAAGCATATGACTACAGGCAGCCAAAACATCGATGCCACCCTGATTAAGGCCATAGGAGAAAAAAACTATGGGCTTGTTAAAAATCTTTCCGGAGAAGAGAAAAAAACAATTATTCGCGTAGTGCCTTATATAGACGTTGCCAATCATTTAAATCAAGCTTTTTGGCTTGGCGACAGGAACCACAAAACTATTTACGCAAACGAGGTTTATCGGGACATAAGCAAATACTCCCTGTCTGAATGCATAGGCCAACCGGCCAATTTTTGCTTCACTGAAGAAAGTAAAAAAGTGATGGCCAAACATCATGAATTTAGAAAAAAAGGTCTGACTACTCAATACGAAACGGAAATGATTTCAAAAGATGGAACGATCACCCCCGTTTTGATCAACGGCATACCCACGGAAGAAGGGGGAAGTATGGGACTTTTTACCAATCTTGCTTCAACGGAAAAGCTTAGCTGTAACGAACAGAAGCTTTTGTCAATTACCGGCCCGGAAGACCTTCAAATCATAAAAAAATTACTCAAGCCTGAAGAAATGGCGGCTGTTTTCAAATGTCGACATGCCTTGGAATTTGCCAATGCGATGGATCATTGTTTCTGGATAGGAGGAAAAGCTCACAAAACCATTTACGTGAACAAAAATTACAGCAAGCTCACTGAATATTCCCTGGCCGAATGTATTGGCCAGTCAGCCGATTTTTGCTTTACGGAAGAGAGTAAAAAAATAATTGAAAATCATCATAAATTACGCACCATCGGCGCATCTTCCCAGTACGAAGCTTCGTATATCACGAAATCCGGTAAAATAATTCCTTTACTGATAGTTGGAGTACCATCAGAAATGGGGGGAAGTTATGGAATTCATGTTGACCTGAGAGAAATTAAAAAGCTGACCAATAAAGAAAAGCTTACCCGGCAAATTTTAAAATTTTCTACTGAAGCGATTGTGATTTTGGATCCTAATCGCCACGTTACGCTTTGGAATAATGGTGCTACAAAACTTTTTGGTTACACCGAAGAAGAAATTCTAAATAAATCCATAGACATCATCATCCCTCCGGAATCAACCGAATCAAACAAAAACCTCATTAAAGAGGTTGAAGAAAAAGGCCAAATCCAAAACCGTGAAGGACGCCGCATGGACAAAAAAGGTGAAATCAGGGATGTTCTAATTTCCGTGAGTAAGGTACTGGATGAAAAGGGCGATATGATCGGCTATCTTTTAATTTATCGCGACGTCAGTTTTCAGAAACGCACCAGTAATGAGTTACAAAAGCGCTTTGAAACAATCCAGGATGCCTACAAAGAGCTTGGCTTACAAAGACGACACCTGGATTATTTATACGAAATTATCGACTGCTCAGTAGACACGCACTCTTCTCTGGAAAATCTTGAAAAACTCATCGTTAGCGCGCTTTGCCTGCTTACCAAGTGTGATGGTACGGTCTTAAGAATACACGATAAGCAACGTGACATTTTAAAACTAAAGTCCTGCTTTGGCGTCGACAATAAGTGGCTGGACAAAAATCAAATAAAATTTGAAAATAGCCTTGCAGCCGAAGCTTTCAGCCACAATCGCCCACTCATCATTGACAACATCGATTCAAATCCAAAGCATCAGGGCTTAAAACTTCTGAGGACACATGGGTTTAAAACGGTTGTTATAATTCCACTCGTTATAAACAATAAAATGCTTGGCTCCCTAAGCCTTTATGCCACTGATGCGGCCAAATTTCGCATGATCGAAACTGATTTTCTGGAGAAAATCGGCCGTCAGTGTTCAATTGCCTTATTTGCAAAAAAACACTCCCTTAAGTAAAATGCTTCAGCATGATTAAGAGACTTTTACCCTACATTCTTCCGCATAAAAATGACGGCTTATGGAAAAAACTTTGGTTTTGGTTTATTACCATTGCGGTCGGCTTAATTTGCCTTGGAATAATCACTTTTGCCGGAGCCATAGCCATTCTTTCCATTGGCCTTCCCGATGTTACCAGGCTGGAAAATCTTACCGCCGCCCAGTCTACACAAATTTTTGATCGCGACGGCGCTTTGCTTTATACCATTCACGGTGAAGAGAATCGAGAATTCGTACCTCTTTCTGACATTACACCTTATGTAATAGATAGCACGGTAGCCATTGAAGACGATGGATTTTGGGATCACGGAGGTTTTGATTTATTTGCAATTGCAAAAGCTTCCATATACGAAATTTTTGGCATAGGGAAGGCTCGTGGAGGCTCGACTATTACGCAACAATACATAAAAAACACCTTCCTTTCTTCCGAAAGATCCTACGTGCGTAAGGCCAAGGAATTAATTTTATCAATACGTCTCGAAAGAGCTTATGATAAGAAAAAAATTCTTGAGCTGTATCTCAACAGAATTCCATACGGTAACAACGCTTACGGCATCCAAAAAGCCGCTCAAATTTACTTTGGCAAAACCGCCAAGGATCTAACTCTGGCAGAAAGCGCCATTTTAGCAGCCCTCCCTCAAGCACCAACCCGCTACAACCCTTACAGCAACAATAAATACTCTCATCTGCTTAAGCAATTCAGTAAAGATGAGTTGCATTACCGCAAGATCAAAAGAGAATCGGATCTCGAAATAGAAGAATACGCTCGTGGGCTTATCGGAGCCTTCATTGACCTCGATGACGGAGAAAAAATCTATATTCCCGGACGCAGCGATTTGGTTTTAAAACGCATGGCGGATCTGGGAAAAATCACCCCTGTTCAACAAAAAGAAGCTCTCAACGAAATTCAAAAAATAAAATTCAACGAAGATAAAGAATATATTAAACACGCCCATTTTGTTCTATATGTAAAGGAAATTCTGGAATATAAATATGGCAAGGACGCCGTGGAACAGGGCGGATTAAAAGTCTACACGTCGCTGGATGGCAAGCTGCAGGATTATGCCGAGAAGGTTCTTGCGGAAAAAGGTGAATATGACATCAAGGCTTACGGCGTAAACAATGCCGCAGCCCTTACAATCAACGCAAAGACGGGAGATATTTTGGCCATGGTCGGCTCCCGTGATTTCTACAATAAAGAAATTCAGGGACAGGTTAATATTGTGCTCGCTGCACGTCAACCGGGATCTTCTTTTAAGCCGATTGTTTATTCACAACTTTTCTATAATGGCTACGGGCCGGGTTCGGTAATTGAAGACGTTCCTACCAAAGTAGGCAACGACTACCCATATAACTTTGCAGGCGACTGGCTGGGTCAAATTTCCATTCGTACAGCTCTCGGCCGCTCACGCAACATCCCCGCCATCAAAGCCTATTTCATCGCGGGACAACAAGACCCGATCATAGATCTCGCAACAAAAATGGGCATTACCACCTTGAATAAAAAAGGTGACTACGGCTATCCCCTGGCCATCGGCGCCGGCGAAATTCCACTGATAGAAATGGTGACCGCTTATGGCGTTTTTGCCAACAATGGCAAACGCCCGGAATTAACACCAATTCTCAAAGTAATCAATTCCAATGGCGATATTTTGGAAGAAAAAACTCAAAAAGTATTCCCCCAAGTACTTGACCCCCAAATTGCCTACCTGATAAACAGCATTCTCTCTGATCAATCTGTGGCCGTCGGCTCAAAATTATTCATCAGCGGCAAAGTCAACGCCGCCAAAACCGGAACCAGCACGAAAGAAAACAAAAAAGAAAAGACCGAATCCGGCGGAGGTACCGTTAGCCCAATGGATGGCTGGACTATCGGCTACACGCCTACCATAGTTACCGGCGTCTGGATCGGCAATGCGGATGGCAGCGGACTGGGTTACAACGCGGATGGGTACAACACCGCCGCCCCTATTTTCAATGACATAATGTCCAAAGCCCTGGAAAAACTTCCCTCCGAACCTTTCCCTGAACCGGACGGAATTAAACGTGTCGAAATCAGCAAAGCTTCCGGCAAACTTCCCGGCCCAAACACTCCTCAGTCAATGGTCGTAAAGGAAATTTTCACAAGTGCGGGAGTGCCCACGGAAGTCGAAAATCTTTTTTACAAAGTGAAAATCGATAAAATCTCCGGACTATTGGCCACGGAATTTACACCTAAAGCTGCCGTAGAAGAAGTAACTTTTCAAAACTACCAGCCAATCGCGCCACTCTTTAAATGGGAAGAGGAGCTTTTGGATTATTATAAAAATCTTTCCGTCAAAAACTCGAACTCCTCGACCACGACAGAAAACGTCCGTCCCGGCTTACCTCCTACCGAATACGACACTGTTCACACCGCACTTACCGCACAGAAAGCTCCGGTTATTAACATCCTTTCACCGACAGCTCAAAGTACCATCAGCCAAGGCAACAACAGTATAATTGTGCAGGTTAACGCCCCCAATGGCGTTAAAATTGTGGAATATTACATGGACAATGACCGCAAATTTTTCTCCAGCAAAGCGCCTTACACCGGCCATATTTCTATTTCCAAATTCTTCAAGCCCGGAAGCATTCACCTCGTCGTGGCAAAAATTATCGACAACCTCGGCTATAGCACTCAATCGGCAATAGAAGTGAAGATTGCGGACTGAACAAAGCCGTTTCATCGTCGGTTGCCAAGAAGGTGATTTTTGTGTTATAATAACTCGATTAAATTTGATTCTGCAAATGCACTATTCTCAAGAAAAATTGGAACTGCTAACGCAACGCTGGGCCACCGCCAAGGGCAAAAAATTGCTGAAAATTATCAAACAAAGCCATTGTTATTTAAGCCCTGTTCTTTTTCATCAAAAAATCGGGAGCCTTCCATTCATAAATGATAAAGAAGTAAAAGACTGCGTAGACCTGCGCGGAGCTCCCTTATCCAGTTTTGATTTTCGCGTATCCGTCCAGGAGGAAGATGACGGTTTTATTGAAGATTTAGCCGTTCTTTCCACCATTCACTTTGAAGGAGCAAATTTAAAACACGCCAATTTTACGGAAGGAAAAATTCTGAATTGTAACTTTGAAAACGCCTATCTTTCGCACTCCGAATTATGCATTTCCACCATTAATAATTGCGATTTCACTGAAGCTGATCTAAGCGGAGCAAATCTTCATGGCACAAAACTGATTGATTGCACTTTTACCAACTCTTCGATCAAAGATGTCTCTCTTGACACTACCTTTGTCGACGAAAAAACTCATTTTGGCAAAACCCTAAAATCCGAAACCGAAGGCAGTTTCCACCTTGCCTCGGTCGAATACAAACAAATTAAGGAAATGTACAAGAACTCCAGCCTCCATAGCCAAGCCGATTTCTACCATTACAAAGAGATGGTTGCCAAAAGAAAATCTTCTTCAATAACCAGCCTAAAACGCTGGCTCAATTTTTTCTTCGGCGACCTCTTATGCAAGTATGGCACGTCCTACACCAGAGTATTTTCCTGGTGCCTGATAGCGGTCTTTGCCTTTGCAATCGGCTTCGATAACCATGGCCTGGGCGCCAACGGCTTAGTCTTTGAAAACACTTTCGGCGACGCCGTTTACTTCAGTTTGGTAACTTTTACCACCCTCGGCTACGGAGATTTACATGCCATTGGCAACATGAGATACCTGGCCGGCGCGGAATCTTTCATGGGGGTGGTACTGATGTCTCTTTTTACGGTTATTGTTGCTAGAAAAATCATTAGGGATTAGCAATCATTGCTATTATCATATTTACCGTATGCAAAAGAAAATATCGCAGCTCCTGATTTCTTTGGAAAAAACAAATAAAATTTTTTGGAATATTTCCCGCGAAACCGGTCAATTTCTAAATCTTCTGGTAAAAGAGCTCCGCTGTAAAAAAATTCTGGAAATTGGCACCTCTAATGGCTATTCCGGAATCTGGCTTGCCGAAGCGCTAAGTCATAGCGGTGGCCACCTCTACACCATGGAGTCGCACGCCAAAGGTCGCCACGCCCTCGGCCGGGAAACATTCAAAAAATCCGGATTAAATAAATACATTACTCACCTCCTCGGACACGCACCGGAAGCTATCCCAGCACACCCAAAAATCTTTGACCTGATTTTTCTGGACGCCACTAAAGAAGAATACGTGAAACATTTCACCGCTTTAAAAAATCGCGTCAAAAAAAACGGAATTTTAATTGCCGACAATCTTCATTCTCATAAAGAAGCCCTAAAAGATTTCATAAAAGCCATAAAATCAGAACCGTCCTGGAAAGTTACTGAATTAAACCTGGGAACCGGACTACTGGTGGGAGTGAAAAGCCAGGCACATTATCACTCAAAAACGCCTTCACCCCCTTCATCGCCTTTCCCCTATGGCTAATTCTGTTTTTTTCCTCAGCACTTAAAGCCGCATACACCCTGTCAACCCCTTCCGGCCTAAAACATGAACTTAAAGGAATGCCCTCTTTAAGTGGTGCCTCCAGGCACGACGTAATTACCCCCCTCGTTTCGCCCGAAAAACATTCCACAAATTCTCGACCCTGCTTATCAAACCCGACAACGCACGCATGACAAACAAATTTTGCACCGCGCTTCTCTTCCGGCACGCCCTTCATTTTACGCAAAAAATATTCAATCCAGGCCTGATCACTCGCGCCTTCCCCCACCCCCCAGCGCCTCGTTTTCACCCCTAATTCTCCGGCTAAGGCATCAACCGCTATTCCCGAATCCTCGCCTAAAACCCAGAATTTCCCCTTCAATTTTTCATAATAATAACGCGCCTTCTTCTCCGCATTCTCGCGAAAAGTTTCCCCATCTTCTACAAAATCTTCATCCTCCACCTGAAAATTTCCCAAAAAACGCAAACGCACCAGCCCCCCCAGCGCCTCCTCAATCTCCTTAAATTTTCCCGGATTTTTCGTTGCTACTAAGAGTTCGCGCATATTCTTTTATTCGCCAGTCAATGGACTTCGCCGCCACCGATTTTTTGACAAACTTATATTCCAGCATCCGTTTCGGCGCGTCAACATTAACCTTCACTTTTCCATTTTCTAATCTCGTAATCAACAATTTGCTTACCTCAAAATGCCCGCAAATCCTGTCACTCACACCCTTGTTCAGATTGCGCTTCTCGCCGTCACCAAAGTCCCCTCTGAAAGTCACTTCAATTTTGCATATCGTGGGATAACCTCGCTCAACGACTCCATTAAAAAAGAAAATTCTGAACATAAAGAACCCGAGCAGTCCAACAAAAACAACCCCCGGGATCGCCGTAAACAGCCATTTCCATTTCTCCACAAAATCAAAAACTTTCTCCTCTCTATCAAGCTTCAACTGATCCCGAAGCCTCTGCGCCTCCTCTTCATCTCTCATTTCCTTTACCGCCTCCACGAAAATTTTAGCCGGATCGTTATTCATAACCACCACCGGCGGCAGCGGAGCTTCCGAAGCAATTGTAGACATGTTTTCACCCTCCGATTCCACCGCAAATTCCTTTCTGTCAATTCTGGCGGCCAAATCCGCTCTCAGACTTAGTTTGAAAACTTCCGGGATAACAATTTTCTCCAGACCTCTCATCCGCGACAAAAGACCGGTAAGTTCACCAAAATACACCCCTTGCCTCTCATCGCTTTCTCCAAACAGCAAAAAATGCGCTCTTTTGAGCACGCGATAAATCTTTGAACCGATAGTGCCTTCCGAAACTCCTAAAATCGTCATCACGTCACCATCTGAAACCTCTTCGAAAAATTTTAATCTGAAAATCTCCCTTTCTTCCAGGGAAAGCTTTTTCATCATCTTTTCCACTTTGCTTAAGGCCTCTTCGTTTTCAGAAAGTTTAGAGGCTTCCTCAAGCACGGAGTTGATCAAGCCCTGCTTTTCCGGAAAACTGCTCCTGCTAATTGCCTCCCACGTCCTGGATCGAGACAGGCTATAGAGCCAAACAGCGTAGGCGATGTCACCGGGGGTAGCTTGAATTTGACCAAGCGCATCAAGAAAAGTAAGCCTGACAATGCCTTCCGCCTGCCCGCCCTCGCCCACACGTCGCACCACGTAGCCATAAAGCTCCCCAAAATTCGCATCAAAAAGCGCCAAAAACTGCTTTGTATTGCCAGCTTTCATCTGATCCACGCATTGCTTTTCTACATATAAGTCCATACCCTAAAAAGTGTTAAAAAGGGTCTTGTTATCCCACACACAGGCCACAAAGTCAATATCCACCGCACAACAAGGTTGACAAGTT
>CAYZOB010000051.1:0-47885 GCA_964480115.1 uncultured Candidatus Peribacteria bacterium | reverse complement strand
AAGGCTTTTTAGTCATTCCAAATAACAACGAAAGATTAAACAGGGCAATAACTCTTTATGGATTATACAAACATGAGCCAAGTATCAATAACATTCTTCACTCAATTTCTGATGTGGACATTTTCATTGGTTCCTTAATTTTTACAGATCAGAAGCCTTATCTTCTGACTGCCGACTTCGCCGATTTTCCAATTGAATTCAGAAGACCGAGAGGAAATATGAATTGCCTCTATTATTACCTATTACATGCAAATATATGATGGAGAGTGAAGTCAGGTGGCTCGAGAGAGAATTAAAAATTAGAAATTATAGTTTGCGAACAGTACAGGCCTATAGCCTGGCGGTGCGAGAATTCTTGAAATTTGCTCAAAAAAGAGGCAAAAACCACATGAGCTTTAAGTGGCTGGATGAAAATTTCATCAAAGACTTTTTGCTGTGCAAAAAAGAACTCGATTGTTCGCCTAAAACCTTAAATATTTATCTGTGCGGAATAAAATTCTTTTATAGTCAGGTTTTGAAAATTTCTCATAAAATAAACATAAAATTCGCTAAAAGAAATTTTAAATTGCCGGTAGTTTTGTCACACTCGGAAATTTAAGCACCGAGCGATCATAGCCCTAGCCTACGGTGCCGGCCTCAGAGTCAGTGAAGTTGCAAAATTAAAAATCCAAGACCTTGATTTTCAACAAAAAACTATAAGTATTCGCCAGTCCAAGGGAAATAGAGATCGGGTTTCAATTCTTCCGGAGCTAATAATTGATGATTTGGAAAAATTAATCGGTGATCGCCAAATGGGTGAGTATTTATTCCAAAGTAACAGGGCGGGCAGGCTCACCACCCGCACTCTACAAAAGATTTTTCATGAGGCACTAATCCGTGCTCGCATCTTGAAAAATGCCACTTTTCACTCTTTGCGTCACAGTTTTGCCACTCATTTGCTTGAGGGCGGGGTAAATTTGCGTATAATTCAGGAGCTGCTTGGTCATCGTAATATTCGTACCACTCAAATTTACACTCAGGTTTCCACGGCACTGCTCACAACAATTAAAAGTCCACTATGAATACTCAAGCTCCACAGACCGGCCAATCAGTCCATGCCGATCAGACACCAATCGCCTCGGTCCAGCCATCGGCCGACCCTATTCCACAAAAACCGGCAGATGATAATCCCATCGTTTTCTACTGTAAAGACTGCGCCGCAATAGTAGACACGCGACGTGTGGGCGGAAAATATGTCTATACTTGCAAAAATTGCGGCACAAAAAACGTGGCTTTCGGTACAAAAAAAAGCATTTACGGTTTTTTTAAACTGGCGGACAAGGAAAAGGCTAAACTTCGTGAAGAGAAACGTGAAGAAAAGCGTCGCATGCAGATGGAAAAATCCAGCAAGTCACTACCTCCACGCTCAGTTTAGGTTAAACCGTCAAGCCAACTGCGCACGATTTTAGAATTATTTTAGGAAAATTTTAGATTTGTATGATATTTAATCTGATGTCGTCAGTATATTAACAATTCCCTTGACGGTGAGTGTATGCTCACCTATACTGGGGACAAATAATCCTTAACAAAAAAAATATGGATGCAAAAAGTGAGAAGAGCAAGGCTATAGAGTTAGCCATTGCTCAAATCGAAAAAAACTTCGGTAAAGGTGCGGTAATGAAAATGGGTGAAATTGGTAAATTGCCAATCGAAACAATTTCGACCGGTTCCATTTCCCTGGATGTGGCGCTGGGCGGAGGTATACCACGCGGCAGAATCGTGGAAATTTTTGGGCCGGAAAGTTCTGGTAAAACAACCCTCAGTCTGCATGTCTTGGCGGAAGCACAAAAAAATGGCGGCACAGTGGCATTTATCGATGCCGAGCATGCTCTCGATCCCGAATATGCAAAAAGAATCGGCGTGAACATCGATGAATTGGTTCTTTCTCAGCCCGACAGTGGTGAGCAGGCACTCGATATCGTGGAGACTTTAGTGAGAAGTAATGCGCTGGATGTAATCGTGGTGGATTCGGTTGCGGCTTTGGTGCCGAAAGCGGAAATCGATGGTGACATGGGCGATTCCCATATGGGACTACAGGCGCGTTTGATGAGTCAGGCTCTAAGGAAATTAACCGCAGTGGTTTCCAAATCGAAAACTACGGTTATTTTCCTCAATCAATTACGCATGAAAATCGGCATAATGTTTGGCAATCCGGAGACTACAACCGGTGGTCAGGCACTGAAATTCTACGCTTCTGTGAGAATGGATATCAGGGCAATTGGTAAAATTGAAGATCCGGCCAGCGTAGAAAAAGAATTTATCGGCAGTCATGTAAAGGTGAAGATCGTTAAAAATAAAATGGCTCCACCATTTAAAATCGCCGAATTCGACATCATGTATAATCGGGGAATTTCCTTTGAGGGGGATCTGCTGGATTTGGCAACAAAGTATAACGTCACGCGAAAATCAGGTGCCTTCTATACTTACAAGGAAACCAAGCTTGGTCAGGGTCGTGAAAACGTAAAGGCTTTCATGATGGAAAATGAAAAGACCACTAAGGCCATCGAAAAAGACGTAAAAACCCTGCTTTACGGCAATCCAAAAGATGTAGAAAAATTAGTAGAAAAACTGAATGAAAAAGCAGATGCATCCTTACCGGAAGAAGCATGACAAACTACGAGAAGTTAATTCAATACGCCCTGCGCATCATTGCAAAAAAACGTTACACAAGTTTTGAAATGGCAAAAAAATTAAAGCAATTTATGGCAAAGGCGGGAAGCACCATTGAAATTGATGAAAATTCGCCTAAGGACGACTCAACTGGTGACCACATTAAAGCCGTATTGGAAAGACTTCACGAACTAAAATATTTGGATGACTCCGGCTACGCGGAGGACTATATCTCGGACAGAAAAAAATTTAAACCACGAGGAAAGTTCCTGCTTACCAGAGAATTAAAGAATAAAGGATTAGATTCGAACCTGATCCAAAACGCCCTAGAAAAGCAACCTATAGATGAGTTCGAAACCGCGATAAAAGCCCTGGATAAAAAATCCCGACAGTGGCAAACCCTGCCGGTTCAAAAGCAGAGAGAGAGAGCATTTCGCTTTCTCTCTGCCCGGGGTTTTGATCAGGATGCTATTTACAAAGCCTTAAAGCACTGTTACAATCCGCATGTTAAGTAGAATCATCTTTTGATTCTGCTTGTTTTTTATTTATTTTGTTAACTTGTTTTTATGCAATCACAATTTTTTGCTGCTATTAATCAGCTCTGCGATGAAAAAAATATTCCCCGTGAGCGTGTGCTCGAAACCATTAAAGCTGCGCTGAAAGCCGCTTATCGTAAAGACTACGGCCACAAAGAAGAAAATGTAGACGTACAAATCGATGAAAATTCCGGTTTGGCTACCGTTTATTTATTGAAAAAAGTGGTAAAAAAAGTGACCGATGACTTTTTTGAAATCACGCTCAAAGATGCTCACAAATATGACAAAAACGCCAAAATTGACGGTGAAATAAAAATTGATGTTACGCCAATGAATTACGGACGCATCGCCGCCCAGGCTGCAAAACAGGTCATCATTCAAAGAATTCAGGAAGCTGAAAGAGATGTAATGTATGACATGTTTAAAGATCGCGAAAACGAGCTGGTAAATGCCCTGGTCCATCGTGTTGATGGTAATAATGTTTACATCAATCTCGATGATAAAATTACCACTCTGCTACCACATGATCAGCAAATTCGCGGTGAAAAGTATTACTCCGGCCAAAGAATCAAGCTTTATCTGGATAAAGTGATTAAAACTACAAAAGGTCCGGAACTTTTGATTTCCAGAACCAATCCAAGTCTCGTAAAGAAGCTTTTGGAATTGGAAATTCCGGAAATTAAATCCGGCCTGGTGGTGGTAAAATCAATTGCTCGTGATCCGGGCGTCCGCTGCAAAGTGGCCGTATCTTCCAATGACGCAAAAATTGATCCGATAGGTTCTTGTGTAGGTCAGAAAGGTGTCCGTGTTCAAAATATCATGCAGGAGCTTAATGGCGAAAGAATCGACATTATTCAGTGGTCTGAAAATATGGAGGATTATATCCGTACTTCTTTGGCTCCGGCTAAGACTGCAGTAATTAAATTGTCTGATAACGAGAGGAGAGCGAAAGTTTATGTAAATCCTGATCAGAGGCCGCTGGCTATCGGTAAACAGGGACAAAATGTGCGTTTGGCTTCCATCCTGACGGGCTGGGAAATTGATATTATGGATATCAGCGAATATGCCGGTGCTCCCGGCACTCCTGGTGTGACGGGTGCTCCAAAGGCCGAAGCTAAAATTGAGGTGAAAAATGTCGAAGATTTGGGTCTGGATGCCGGTGTGGTAGAAAAATTGAAAACTGCCAATCTGACAGAGGTGGCACAGCTTAAAGGTTTATCCGCTAAAGACCTGATGGAAGTCGAAGGTGTTAGCCCCGAAGATGCCACAGCAATTGCTGAGGCGGTGAAGAAGGTGAAATAGCATTAATAGTCGTTTTCTGCTATACTAATGGGATATTTTTGAACCTATTTATGGCAGACGACAAGGCTATACAAACAGCCCAACAATTGGAAAAAGCAATGGCGGACGACAGGGCTAAGGCTAAAGCTGACTCAGATGGCGGAAAACCCTCGGCAACCGCCGGTCAGCCGCCTGTAAAAGCCGGTGCTTCAGCTGCGGCTTCAGGTTCGACCTCTATCGCAACCCAAGTGGTACTGAGCAGTATGACCGGTATCAATCGTGAGTTCCAAGAGAAATCCGTGCTAAAACAGGCGGAATCCTTGAATTTGCCTTATGTGAACATAGGCAAAACCCCCTTAAATCCCGATTTCTTGAAATTATTGGATGTGGTAACGGCAAAAAAAGCTCGTATAATCCCATTCTTTAAAGTCGGCAAAAAGCTTCGTGTAGCCGTAGAGGATATAAACAATCCCGAGACCAAGGCTGCAATAAAATACTTGGAAGATAAAGGTTTTGAAATAAATCTCAATCTGGCTTCTTCAGCCGGTATTGATGATGCCCTCTACATTTATGACCAGACACAGAAGTATAAAAAAATGGAAATTGTTGAAACCGTGGAACAAAAATCCATCAAAACCTATGAAAAGGAAATCGCAACTTTGAAAGAACTAACGGGGAAACTCGATACTGTCACGGCCGAAGAGGGACTAAATCTGCTCAATGTCGGCGCGATGAAAACCGGCGCTTCAGATATTCACTATGAACCTAATGAAAAAACCGTAATTGTGCGCTTTCGTATTGATGGCGTGCTCCACAAAGTGTTTGAAATCAAACCTGATACATATAAAAAAATTTCCAATCAGCTCAAATACAATAGCCGTATGCAGCTGAATGTGTTTACGGTTCCTCAGGATGGGCGCTACGATTTCCTCTTCAATAATCAAAAGATTGCAGTGCGTGTTTCTTCCATTCCTACGCCATATGCTGAATCTTTTGTTTGCAGGTATTTGCCGAGTGAAGAAATAACTTTGAGCTTTGAAGATTTGGGTTTTCAAAATTTGGCTTTAGAGAAGCTGAAAAAAGTTTGTAATATTTCTCATGGAATGGTGCTGGTTACCGGACCAACCGGTTCGGGAAAAACTACCACGCTATATTCGATTCTCAATAAAATGAATACTCCTGAAGCTAAGATTATTACACTCGAGGATCCGGTGGAATATAATTTGAAGGGCGTGACGCAGAGCCAGATCGATGAAAAAAGGGATTACAATTTTGCCAAGGGTTTGCGTGCGATTTTGAGGCAGGATCCGGACATTGTGATGCTCGGAGAAATTCGTGACCTGGAGACGGCTCAGACGGCTGCACAAGCCGCTCTTACCGGCCATGTTGTGCTTTCCACCCTGCACACCAATAGCGCGATGGAAACCATTCCCCGTCTGGTAAATATGGGCTTACCGCCTTTCATGATTGGGCCTTCCATTAATACGATTGTGGCTCAAAGGTTAGTGAGAAAAGTGTGTCCAAAGTGCTCTACGATGGAAACCATTTCCGATTCAGCCAAAAAAGAATTTGCCGCGATAATGCCTGATTTGCAAAATGTCAATCAGTTGCCAACGATACATGGTTGCGCTGCCTGCAGTCAGACCGGGTATAAAGGCCGTTTGGTAATTTGCGAAGTGATTACTTTAGATAATGCTTTAAAGGATTTGGTTCTCAATAAAGCCGGCATTGTGGAGATGCTTGCCGCTGCCAGAAAAGACGGTATGATCACTATGAAAGAAGATGGTTTTTTGAAAGTCGCGCAGGGTTTGACTACGCTGGAAGAGGTATATCGCGTGACTAATGTTTTAGACTAGTCCAGGTAAACATGGCGGCCATCAACATGATGAGGCCGAAAACAAGAAATACGAATTTGAAGGGCAGAAAGAACAAGGTTACCACCCCTATGATTGGCATAAGAAAATTAGATAAAGGATCGGTGGTACAATAGACACCGTAAAAATCGTCTTCTTCTTTTTTTGACGTATTTTCCAGGAAATATTGTTCTTTTAGAGGTTCTATCAAACCGGCGCCGGTACTGGTGATTGCCAATAAGCCAAAATTCAGCAATGGCCACGGACTCAAAAAAATAATTGTCAGCATAAGACCGATGATACAAAAACCAAAAGTTATCACTTTTCTGGACGTATAGGCTTTGCTAAATTCGCCGGTCTTTATTTCAAATAAAATAGCCGGAATCATAGCGAGAGCTAAAATCAGACCGGACATACTGGAAAGATAGCCGGAATTGGCTACGTAAAGCGGAATATACAGATATTTAAAGGAAATCCAAAGCATGTATAAAATGGAAATCAGATATATTTTGCGACGTTCGGAATTGGCGAAAAATGCTTTTAAATTTTCGCGGAAATTTTTGTCTGTTTTCGATTTGGAATTGATAATCGCGGGATGCTTATCAATTACATGTT
The DNA here is from genome assembly GCA_964480115.1 of uncultured Candidatus Peribacteria bacterium. GTDB lineage: Bacteria > Patescibacteriota > Gracilibacteria > UBA1369 > LOWO2-01-FULL-3 > JACRIB01. The sequence goes on along the minus strand of CAYZOB010000051.1, from coordinate 40,951 downwards.
TTTTATGAAAATAGGCGAGGCCAAAAAGCGCAACTACGCTTTCTCCGATGAACACAATCTCATAATTGAGCCGGCTGGCCAAAAATCCTCCTAAAAGCAGACCAATTAAAGCACCGATGTTTTGAAATCTGAAACGCAAACTCTCTTCCCGGCCGAGATTATTGGCCTTGCTAAAATCTCTGATAAAAAGAGCCAGGACTATCTGTAATAATAATTCCAAAAATATTTTAAGCGCCAGGAGAATGGCAATCGAAACAAATTCAGTTACAAAAATTATGATCAAAGTGGAAAGTGCAAGAATTCCCAGGCTCCATTTCATCACGGTGGTTCTTGCTATTTTTCTTAAGATAAAGCCACTGGACAAGCCGCCAATCAGCGTAACCATCGCCAGAAAAGAAAAAAACAGACTCACATTTTCGTCGGAATGGACTACGGATTGCAAATAGTTGGGCAAAATCGGTGAGACCAGACAAGTTCCCACGGCTACAATCAGCGACATCCAGGCGAAAAATCTGCCTTGGGGATGCTGATCATGGGTACGGATTTTATATAACATGGGAAGGTGGAATACAAGCGCTCTGATTCTAACAGTTCCGATAATATTTTCCACCTTTAGTGGTAATAAGCTGCTGAATTTCCAAAATGGAAATTGATTGCAGCAATTCTCTGATCGGAAGATTGGCTTTATTACTCAAGCTTTCCAGATCGAGACCGCGATGTTTGTGAAGCAGGGAAATGATTTTTTGCTGACTGGGGGAGAAATTGTAATTAATGTCGTTTTTAAGATTGGCTGATGCCAATGGCAATTTTGCTCTCGGAGTTAAATATTTTTCTTTTGTTAATTTGAGTAAATGGGGCTGTTCCTTAAGCATTTCAATAATTTCCTTGCCGGAAGAGACCCCATAAGCTGCACCTTTTTGCAGTAATCTTAAGGGTCCGATGCTGTTTTCTCTATCAATGTCGCCAGGAACGGTGAAAATTTCGCGCCCGTGATCGAGAGCCAGCCCGGCCGTAATCAGAGCGCCGGATTTTTCCGGAGCTTCGATGAGAATCGTGGCGATGGAAAGGCCGCTGACGATTCTATTTCTTTGGGGAAAATTGGTTTTGATAGCTGAAAATAGACCAGGGTATTCCGAAATTATTAGCCCTTTTTGAATAATAATTTCGGCCAGCTCAGTGTTTTGCGGAGGATAAATGTTATCTATGCCGCTGCCCAGCACGGCGATGGTTGGTAAATCGTAATCCAGCGCTGCCTGATGGGCAATACTATCAATTCCCAGAGCCAATCCCGAAACTATACAAATATCCAAACAACTCAAATCTTCAATAATTTTGCGGGTCATTTCTTCGCCATAGCCGGAGTATTTGCGCGTACCGACGACACTGATACAAGTCTTATTCAAAAGTTCTACGTTGCCCTTATGAAAAAGCTTTTGCGGTGGTCTATCAATTTGCTTTAATTGTGTGGGATAATTTTTGTCGCTTATTTTTAGAATTTGAGCGGGTAACATGGGGGGTTGGGTTAAAAATTAAGCAAAACCGCTTTTGCTCGCAAAAAGTGATGTTGCTACTTCGAGTATTAGCAACCAAACTTAAAATTTTCTTAAAATAAACTTAAAATTTCCCGAAGTCTACTTGCCTATTTGTTATTTTTGTTTTGTGCTGAATCTCAGGGATCTGCCTGGCGGCCTTCCCGGGCAGGCGGGCGCTCCGAAAAGGGACTATGATCCGAATTTGACCGCACGTCAAAAATTCATCTTGATACCGATTTTCGTCCTAGGACGATCTGTAAAAGATAAATTCTGACGGGCTGAAATTTTAATGAGAATCTCGCCGAAATCGATGCTGTGTGATTACCGGAAATGTAATTTTATGAGGTGTGCTTTCTGATTTTTTTGTTTATTTGTGTAATGCCTATGGCTTGAGGATTGTTATCATTTGTGCGATTTGTATTTTTAACAGGCCTTATTCCAAGGAAACTATAAGAATTTTCTGCCGGAAGTGGCTTAGAATTCTACTTCTCCACCTTCCACCACTTCCCCCATCACCTGGCATTCTACATCATGTTTTTGGCAAATGGCCGCAATTTTATCGACGTCATTGCTAATCAGAATCATGCCGACGCCCATGTTCCAGGTTTGATAAGCTTCATCACGGCTGACGTTACCGATTTCAACTAATTTAGTCATGAAATCCGGAGGCTGGATGAGATTGGTAAGCCTGGCGCCAAGACCACTTTTTTTGAGTGCGCGAGGGAGATTACCGGGAATGCCGCCTCCGGTAATATGGGCGATTCCTTTTAATTCCACTTTGGGTTTCTCTTTGTAGCGACCGTGCATTTCCATGATAGCGCTGCAAAAAATATCAGATGGGGTCAAAGTAACCTCACCCCAAGTGCGTGTTGCATCGAATTTTTCATTAACCCAATTCTCACCGAATTTATTTTTTAAAATATGACGAACCAGAGAGAATCCGTTAGAGCGAAAACCTTTGGATTTCAAGCCAATAATTTTGTCGCCGACCTTTACATTTACACCGGTAATCATACGATCTTTTTCCACTACGCCTATGCAAGTCGCATTCCAGATATAGCCCTTTACCAGCTCCCCCAGCTCGGCAATTTCTCCGCCGGGAATTACCACTTTATGCGCTAAAGCGGCTTTTTGCAGTCCAATCATCAGTGCCGCAATTTTCCTATCATCAACTTTATCCACATCAAAAGTATTGGAAACGGAAATTGGCTCAGCGCCTACACAAACGGCATCATCCACAACCATACACAAAAGATCCGTGCCCATAGTGTCATACTTGCCCATCATTTCAGCAATCACCATTTTAGTGCCGATTCCATCATCGTTTTGTACCAAATAATAATCGCCCATATCGAGTGTGCCGGTAAAACCCCCATCATCAAGAACCGGCTCACCAATCATGCCTTTACGGCCAGGGAAAGTGCATTTTGCGGCATTGTAAGCAATTTCTGAACACTTGTCGCCAAGGTCAATATTCACGCCGGAGTCTGAGTAGGTAGACATATCAATTATCAATTTATTTTTTTGTGTCACTGATCAATTTTCCTTTTTCAAGAGTGATTACTCTCTGACCTAAAATATTCACAACCTCTTTATTGTGCGTGGAAACAATGACGGTAGTGCCGCTTTTATTAATTTTCAACAACAACTTGGCAAGAGCTGCGGTATTTTCCGGATCGAGATTACCGGTTGGCTCATCGGCAAATAACAATTCCGGGGCATGTACAAAAGCGCGGGCAATTGCAACACGCTGTTTTTCTCCGCCGGAAAGCTGACGGGGAAATTGGTTTCTTTTTTCTTCCAGTCCGGTAAGTTTCAGCACGTCGGTAGTCCTCTGATAAATAAATTCCTTCTTATGGTTGGCTACCTCAAGGGCAAAAGCTACATTCTCAAAAACTGTTTTTCCAGGTAACAATTTATAATCCTGAAAAACAATACCGATGTGACGACGGTAATTTTGCATCTCCGCCGTTGAGAGTTTATTGACTATCAGCTCATCAATTTTAATCCTGCCGCTATCGACTTTTTCCGCACCAACAAGGGCATGGATCAGGGTGGTCTTGCCGGCTCCCGAACCGCCCATGATAGTAACCAATTCCCCCCCATCGACTTGGAAAGAAATATCATCGAGTGCTATATGCTTGCCGTGTTTCGTGGTGAGGTTTTCAACGAGTATCATGAGTGGATTATAGCATATAAAGTCAACGATGAAACTTTTCGTGAATTTCCCGTAATTTTTTATCCGTAACGTGAGTGTAAATCTGAGTGGTAGTGATAGAACTATGACCAAGCATTTCCTGTACAGACCTGATGTCGGCGCCATTTATTAACAACTCGGTAGCGTAGCTATGCCGTAAAGTGTGTGGCGTGACTTTTTTGATAATGCCGGCGTGGAGTGCGTATTTTCTGACCATATTTTCCACACTGACCGTGCTGAGACGACGCTTTTCTTCCTCCAGAATATCACCTTTTAGACTATTGATAAACAGGGGTTTCAAATTGTCCTCACGACTTTTGAGAGAATTTTCAATGAATTCGGCGGCACGTTTTGAAAGGAAGACAATGCGCGGTTTGCGACCTTTGCCACGCACCATAAATTCACGCCTTTCCAGATCTATCTGATCACGATTAAGATTGGTTAATTCGCTGACGCGCAGGCCTGTGGAATATAAAGTTTCCAGAATGGCTCGATCACGAGCCGCATTTTTGCGTGTTTGATCAACGGCTTTAAATAGGCGATCCAATTCTTCGCGGGAAAGCACCTCGACGGTACGAGCCGGGATTTTACTTAACTCAATTTTTTCAGGTGACAGAGTTTTTACGTCATTTTTTATCAAATACTTGAGAAAGGCGCGTAATGCGATGATGTGGTAATTTTGAGTTTTAATACCGAGTTTCTTGTTTTTCTCGTCTAAAAAGCGGTTGAGGTAAATGCGATAATTTTGAATTTTCTGGAGAGTGAGAGATTTTGGTTCCATTGGTTCACTCAAGAAATCTTCAAATCTTTTCAAATAATGATGATAGTTTTCTAAAGTTTTTCCCGACCTGTTTTGGACAACTTCACAATATTCCAGAAACTGCTTGATGTGGTCGGAAATTTTCAAATGAAAAGAGGTTAGTCCACCGGCAACTTAGCATATATTTTGAATTTTTTGTACCAGCGAAATTTTAAGCCGTTTGAGTTGGCGCTTCCGGCGCGGGTTCTCCATATGAAGCTGAAGTTTTTACGCTCCCTATCATTTTGGCGAAAAAATTGGGAATGACCGCATTTTGTCTTTCGTCACAATTGGCTGCCTGAGCCTCAAGCTGCAATTCAGCCTGTTTTTTTCTGCAGGCAAGGCAGAATTCGATAACTTGCGAATTGTCCGGCTTCAGCCTCAATTTAATAATTTCATTGGCCTGGCCAACCAAACCGCTGAGACGCAAAGCCGGCATAATACCAACAAACTTTTTGCCCTCATTTTCGAGACCCTTCAACATCCCATTAACCAATAGGGCGGTGGGGGAAAGATTGCTGTCTTTCTTTTCTTTTTTGCCAATATCGGCGGTTTCGATTCTTGCTTGTGTTTGTCCTCCTGGTGCCATAAATTTTGTTTTAAATATTGTATTAGTATATCATTAAGTCCTGAAAATTTCAATGCTTATGTTGAACAAATTGTTAAAAAGAGAAGCGGGAGGCTTGGCCGGATATGCGATGAAAAGCAGCGACAGCGCCGGGCGTAAGCATAAAGAGACTCTGGATGATGAGCGCCTTGGTTTTCAAAGAGATAAAGACAGGATCATTCATTCCAAAGCTTTTAGGCGCCTGGATGAGAAAACTCAAGTGTTTATGGCCGGTAGCGGTGATCATTACAGGACAAGACTTACTCATACGCTGGAAGTTGCTCAAGTTGCCAGGGATATAGCCAGAAGACTGGAGCTGAATGAGGATTTATGTGAAGCAATAGCCCTGGCTCATGATCTGGGACATCCGCCTTTTGGGCATGCCGGAGAAGCGGCCTTAAATGACATGATGAAGACTTTTGGGCTGCATTTTGAACACAACGAGCAGAGTAGAAGAGTAGTGGAATATCTGGAAAGAGCCTATCCGAAATTTCCCGGAATAAATCTCACGGTTGAAGTGCTGGATGGCTTGATGAAGCATCAAACAGCCTTCGATCAGGCCGGGAAAATCTTTGAATGTTCAGCTCACTTGGAAGCCCAAGTGGTAAACGTGGCAGATGAAATTGCTTATACCAATCATGATGTGGACGATGGTCTCCGCTCCGGTTTAATTTCGCTTAAACAATTGCAAAAATTTAAAATTTGGCAACTGGGAGAAGAAGAAGTGAGAGAAAAATATGGCCAAAAAATTCCGGAAGATATTCTAATATCACGGATGGTCAGCGCTATAATTGCCATGATGATTGATGATTTTTGTAAACAAAGTCTGAAGAATATTAAAAAATTCAATATAAAAACGGTTGCGGATGTAAAAAAATATAGAGGAGTTATTGGCCAATTCAGTGACAATATGAAAATCATGATAAAGGAGCTGCGTCAATTTCTTTTCCATAATTTTTATTTGAATCCGAAGATAGAAGCCTTTACATTGAAAGGTAAGTGGATGATAAAAAAACTATTCAAATATTATTATAAAAATCCGAGCAGATTTCCAAAAACGGCTAAAATCGAGGAGGAAAAAAGGTTGGAAGCAATAAAAGACTACATAGCCGGTATGACTGATAGGTTCTTAATCCAAGAATATAAGAAAATTAAAGATGATGTGTCCAAAATGTAACAATCAGGAAACACGGGTACTTGATTCCCGCCAGACTGATTCCCATAAATCCGTCAGACGCCGAAGGGAATGTGAAAAATGTAAAATGCGCTTCACCACTTTTGAAAGAATCGAAAACAATAATTTTGTGGTGGTAAAAAAGGATGGAACCCGTGAAAATTACAATAGGGAGAAAATCGAGATGGGTGTTTGGAAGGCTTGTGAAAAACGTAAGGTAACTCAAGACCAGATCACCAAAATGATGAATCAGCTTGAGGAGAAATGGTCTTCGATGGGTAAGGAAGTATCGAGCAGGGATATCGGTGAAGACATCATGGATGCCCTGAGAGAGCTGGATGATGTGGCTTATATTAGATTCGCCTCGGTATATAGACAATTTAAGGATATCGAGAGTTTCAAGAAGGAGCTGCAAAAGTTGTCGAAGTCAGATTAGAAATTGACTTTTTGGCAATTTTGTTTTATAATGATGGTGAATTAAAAATAAAAACCGAATTATGTCTTACAAAAAGAAATCAATTATTTTAGCGGTGGTGTTAGTCGCCAGTATGCTTTTTAATGGTAATGTTTTTGCCGCCAAGGAATCTGCGGCATTAACCGATGTTGCCGGCAGTGAAGATTTTAATGATTTGAATGTTATGGTGGAGACTAAGAAGCCTGAAAAAAAGAAAGTTAGCAAAATGGCTAAACAGGCGGGCGCAAAGGTAACCAATCAGGATTCCTGTGCTTTTAATTATCCGGATACTCAGGATTATGGTGCTGCAGTCATTGGGATAAGAAGACAATTAAAGATTAAGCCCGATGAAGTATTTAGGGTTAAAGTCTTTTTGAAAAATACCGGTAATATGCCTTGGTTCTCTAATAAAAATGATTGTCACGGCTTAAAAATGTCCCTGGGAACAGATAAGGAGCGTGATCACAAAAGTGTTTTCTATCAAAGTGATCTGGCCGGTTGGGAAAGTCCCAGTCGTGTAGGGATGGATCAATTACGCGTGGATCCTCAACAGATTGCTTCTTTCACTTTCTTGGCTAAAGCCGGAGGGGAAGCCGATGTCTACAAAGAGTATTTCACTCCGGTCATGAAAGATGTGCAATGGCTTGATAATGCGCAGATATTTCTGGATGTAATGATCGGTGATACCGGTGGTAATGCCGGGGAATTGAGACAAAAAATTGCTTTCGCGGCGAATAGCGGAACAGTTACGGATATTGATTTAAGCGCTGAAAGAAAAATTAAAGTTGATCTCTCGGATCAAACTCTTTCAGTGTATCTGGGCGATAACATCGTACGGGATTTCAAGGTCAGCACCGGAAAAGCTGCAACACCGACACCCAAGGGAAAATATGAAGTAATGTTGAAACAAGAGGTGAGAGTGGGTAATGCACCTCCACATTATATTATGCCGAAGTTTATGATGTTTAAGGGCGGAGGTTATGGCTTCCATGCTTTACCAAGCTTGGCGCGTGGTGGTGGTGATGCTTTTTGGACCGAGGCCAGAAATCATATTGGTGTTCCGGTAAGCCATGGCTGCGTAAGGCTTTTGCCCGAAGATGCCAACTGGATATTTGATTTTGCAAATATCGGTACTACGGTAGAAATTCAGGCTTGAAATATTACCCTTTTTTCAGAGTCTCATTTTGGATATAATGCAGTTCCAAAGTAGACTATGAATAAAATTTTAGACAATTTAAACGCCAAGCAGTTAGAAGCGGTAACTCATTTCACCGGTTCTTTGCTTGTTATTGCCGGTGCGGGAAGCGGCAAGACCAGAGCTTTAACCCATAGAATTGCTTATTTGATACAGGAAAAGGGTATAAGTGCCTGGAATATTCTGGCGGTCACTTTTACCAATAAAGCTGCCAACGAGATGAAAAAGAGAATTGGAAAATTACTTATGGAAGAAGAATGTCCGGCTTCGCGGGATAATTTTTTGGGTGACAATGCCACGGCCGATGGAAGGCCGGGCTTGCCGACTATCGGTACTTTCCACTCAGTATGTATTCGAATTTTGAGAAAACATATTCACTTACTGGGCTATGAAAATGCTTTTGTGATTTATGATGATGCCGATCAGCAGATTTTGGCAAAGAGGATATTGGAGTCAATGGGTTTGGACATCAAAAAAGTCACACCAAGGGCTGTTTTGAATCATATTTCGAATGCTAAAAATCAGCTCATTCCTCACGCAGAATATGCCCAATTCGCCAGTGATTATTTCTCGGAAAAAGTGGCTCAGATATATCCTAAATATCAGAGAGCCTTACAGCAAAACAATGCTTTGGACTTTGATGATATTATTATGAAAACCGTCGAACTCTTTCAGCAATTTCCGGAGATTCTGAATTTCTATCAGGAAAAATTTAAATTTATATCCGTAGATGAGTATCAGGATACCAATAAGGCTCAATATTTACTGATAAAATTGTTGGCTCAAAAATATCAGAACATTTGCGTGATCGGTGATGCCGACCAGAGTATTTATAGTTGGCGTGGAGCTACAATTCAAAACATTATGGATTTCGAGAAAGATTATCCGAATACTAAAGTCGTGGTCTTGGAGCAAAATTATCGTTCCACCCAGATTATCCTGGATGCCTCCAATGCGGTGATCCAAAAAAACATGAAAAGAAAAGAGAAAAAATTATGGACTGACAGAGAAGGTGGCCAAAAAATACGCCACTGGCTGGCTGATAATGAGCGTCATGAGGCGGAAATGATTGCCGGAGAAATAGAGAAACTTTTGATCGGTTCAGAATGCCCCCATTACAATGATTTTGTGGTTTTGTATCGCACAAACGCTCAATCCCGCGTGATGGAAGAAGTGCTTTTAAAGCATGGCGTTCCGTATAGAATCGTGGGAGGTATCCGTTTTTATCAACGCAAAGAGATCAAAGATATTTTGGCTTATCTAAGGGTTCTTCATAATCCTGCTGATTCCGTGAGTTTGTTGCGAATCATCAATGTGCCTGCGAGAAAAATAGGTGCGAAAACTCTGGAATGTATCCAGGAATTCGCGATGAGAAATAATTTATCCTTGTTTAATGCCATGATGCTGGCCAATGATGTGCCGGAATTGTCGGGCGGCAAATCGGAGGAAATTAATAAATTTGTAAAAATTATTAAAGAACTGCAGGAGATGAATGGAAAATTTCAGGCTTCGGGCATGATAAAGATGGTATTGGATCGTAGCGGTTACAAAAAATTTATCGATGATGGCCACGGCGGAACCGCGCACAGTAGCGTGGAAGCGGAGGCCAGATTGGAAAATATTGCGGAATTGGTTTCAGTGGCGCAAAAATATGACAAACTGGAACCGGGTATGTCACTAAGCATTTTTCTGGAAGAAGTGAGTCTGATTGCCGATGTGGATTCCATGAAAGAGGAGGACAATGCGGTCACACTTATGACCGTGCATTCGGCAAAAGGTCTGGAATTTCCGCATGTATTTATTGCCGGATTGGAGGAAGGGATTTTCCCTCATAACAGAAGTTTACTCGATAGGCAAGAGTTGGAAGAGGAGCGCCGATTGATGTATGTGGCCATGACCAGGGCTATGGACAGCCTATATTTGTTACATGCGCGGGAGCGAACTTTATATGGCGAATCCAGAGTGAATGCGCCTTCTCAATTTCTGGAAGATTTAGATGCCGAATTGGTGGAGGCTAACTTTGGCGGCCATGGAACTAAGGGTCGCTTATCCATAGCCGACATAGGTCATATACCGATTCCCGTAGAATTCGATGGCACGGTAGAGGTATCTTTTGCTGTTGGTGATAAGGTGGGACATAATGTATTTGGCCGGGGAATAGTGATCAACATTGCAGGTGGCGTGGCTACGATTGCTTTTGAGGATCCAAAAATCGGAGTGAAAAAGTTGGCACTTAGTGTGGCGCCGCTTAAAAAGGTGTAGAATGGGTCTAAATGTCGATTATATAAATCAATCAAAATGTATAATGAGATAGGTTCACAAAAATCCTACAGGTTTTACTGGTATTTTCTGATTGCAGTTTTGAGTTTTGCTATCGGCTGGGAGGTAAGCCGTTTAGGCTGGTTTACAACCAATGTTATAAAAATAGGAAAAGATACCGCTAAAACCAGCCAGTTAGTCGGTAACGAATCTAAGACAAATGTGGACATGGGTCTTTTCTGGAAGATATGGGAAGAACTGGAAGAAAAATATGTAGACGAAAATGTCCTGAAGAATGAGAGCATGGTCTATGGTGCCATTAAAGGCATGGTGCAGGCCTTGAATGATCCATATACGGTATTTATGACGCCGGAAGAAAGTGTGCAATTCAGTGAAAGTCTGGAGGGAACTCTGGAAGGGATTGGCGCGGAGTTGACAGTGAAGGATAAAAGGCTGGTAATTGTTTCACCAATCAGGAAGAGTCCGGCGGAAAAAGCTGGGTTGCTGGCGGGAGATATTATTTACAAAATTGAAGGAAAATCAACGGAAGAAATGACTCTGATAGGGGCTATTACAAAAATTCGCGGTAAAAAGGGAACGAGTGTTACCTTGACCATTATTAGACAAATGCTGGAAAAGCCTTTCGATGTAACTATCGTGAGGGACAGTGTAGACATTGAAAGTGTGACTATGGAAAAACTGGATGGCGGTATTGTCTATTTGAGCGTAAATCAATTTAATGACAAAACAAACGATGAGTTTGCCAAATATATTGCGGAATTGATTTTGAATGAGCCAAAAGGCCTGATTGTGGATTTGAGATACAACGGTGGTGGCTATCTGGATATAGCCGTGCAATTATTGTCCTATCTTTTACCTAAAAATACCGCAGCGGTAATTATTAAAGAGAAAGGCAAGGAGGATGAGACTTTGCGCACAAATGGCAATTCAAAGCTTTTGAATGTACCGCTGGTTGTCATAGTAAATGACAGCAGTGCTTCGGCTTCAGAAATTGTGGCCGGTGCCATACAGGATCATAAGCGTGGAATTATTTTGGGGACGACAAGTTTTGGTAAAGGCAGCGTACAGGAGGTAGACAAATTCTCGGATGGCTCGAGTTTGAGGGTGACAATTGCAAAATGGTTTACTCCAAATAACAGGACAATAAACAAGGTGGGACTTACTCCGGATGTGATGGTGGAAATTGGTGTCGAAGATGTGAAAAAGAGTTATGACAGGCAAAAAGAGGAAGCTATAAAGTATTTACAGAATTTGAAAAAGTAATGGTGGGCTCCGGCCAGGAAATAGCCGTAAATCACGATCTTTCATGTTGACAATTTTTTACAACTTGATATTGTACTAGCGTACTATTGCGATAGAACATAAATTTCAATTGTATGGACAAACAATATGTGAAAGAGTTGGCAAAGCTGGTAGCGGGTATAAAGGATTCAGAAACTGTTGAAGCCTTTTTACACAATATACTGACTCCCGCCGAGCTGGATGAAATTTCCAAGCGATTACAGATTGTGAAGCTGCTGATGAAGGGTATGCCCCAACGTGAAGTAGCCAAAAAATTGGGTGTAAGCATGGGCACGGTAAGTCGTGGTTCCAGAGAACTTAAATATGGCGAAAATGGTTTTAAAAAAATATTGTAAGGAAATTAAATGTGAGGATGCTTCGGAAGTTTTTTCAAGGATAATGGATTTGTCCGAGAAAAATTTCTTATTGGAATCAAAGGATATTTCGCATATTTATGGGCGCTTGAGTTTGATTGGAATCGATCCGGTGATCGAGGTGCGAGGAAAAGATAATGGCTTCAGCGTTCGAGTTTTGAACTCTAGAGGCAGAAAATATCTGCAAGAGTTGAAGGATAAAGACTTGAAAGTTTTTGATAAATTCAGGAGAACTAAGGATGGAATTGAGGGCGAGATAAAAAAATTCTCCTCCGGTGTCGGTGAAAACGAGAGGATCCGGAATAAAAATATCGCACAAATCATTAGATTCTTGATCGAAAAATTCAGGCAGCAGAAAAAAGAGTTGATTGGTTTATACGGTGCGATGTCCTATGATTTTATCAGGTTATTTGAGAAGATTCCGGAAATTTTACCGGATGAAGGAGTGGATGATTTTAGACTGTGTTTATATGATACTTTTGTTTTTTTTGATCATTTGAAGGAGAAAGCGGAGATTACAGTGTATAGGAATACGCTGGAGGGATCGGAAAAAGTAGCTGTAAATTTGGCGAAGAAAATTGGTGGCGAGAGCAAACAGACAAAGTTAAATTTCAAAATTAAAAATGCCAGCTTCGGTCTAAATAAGGAGAAGTATAAAGAATTAGTGGAGGATGCCAAGGATTTAGCTAAGAGAGGAGAATTATTCGAAGTGGTATATTCCAATACTTTGCGGGCGAATTTTAGTGGTGAGCCTTTTGCCTTGTATCAAAAATATCGCGAAGTAAATCCGTCGCCGTATCTCTTCTACTTTGATTTTGGCGATGAACAATTAGTTGGAGCGTCACCGGAAATGATGGTGAGAGTGGAGAACGGCTTGGTTCATTTGCGGCCAATTTCCGGCACGGCAAAGAGGGGGGCTGATCCCATTGAAGATCACGAAAATATGCTGGCTTTGCTGGCGAGCGAAAAAGAGCGCGCTGAGCTGGATATGCTTATCGATCTTGGACGTAATGATTTAGCTATAATTTGCGAGCCAGGGATTGAAATTAGCGATTATCGCTTTGTGGAGAAATACTCAAAAGTAATGCATACAGTGGCTCATTTGACCGGCAAGTTGAGAGGTGAATTTACGGCTTTAGATGCGCTTATAGCTTGTTTAAATGCAGGCACCCTTACCGGCGCGCCAAAAGTGGCGGCAATGATTGAGATTGAAAAAAAGGAAGATTCCAGGCGCGGATATTATGGCGGCGCAATAGGCTATTTTGCCTTTTCCGGAGAAATGGACAGTGGCATAATTATTCGTACAGCTCATATAAGGAATGGACGTTTAAGTTTCCGTAGTGGAGCGACCCTACTTTATGATTCAGATCCGGAAGCCGAATATGAAGAAACTATGAATAAAGCAAAGGCCTTTCTAACAACATTTGGATATGAAAAATAAATTTTTACGAATTTTCCTGTTGGATAATTTTGATTCCTTCACTTTTAATTTAGTGGATTATTTTCGACAATTGGGATGTGAAGTTTTGGTATATAGAAATGATGTAGACGTAAGTGTGGTCGAGGACGTGGGGCCGGATTTGATTGTCTTTTCACCAGGGCCTTCAGTGCCGAAAAATGCCGGCAATATGCTGAAAATCATTGATAAGTATCACAGAAAATACCCGATGTTTGGCGTCTGTCTCGGGCATGAGGCTTTCGTGGAATATTTTGGTGGAAGCTTAAAATTCGTGAAACCGGTACATGGCAGGAATAGTCCGATTCAGCATGATGGGGGGACAATTTTTAGCGGATTGGAGCCTGGATTTTTGGGGGGGAGATATCATTCATTATGTGCGGACGAGGTGCCCGATTGTTTTGAGGTTAGTGCAAAATTCGAAGGATTAGTGATGGCCATGAGACATAAAACCTTGCCAATTGAGGGCGTGCAATTCCATCCGGAATCGGTACTTACGATGAAGCATGGAAATGGCTTCAAGATTATACAAAATGTAGTTAATAAAAAATTCGCCAATGTTTAAAAAAAAAGAAATATTGGAATTTTTAAATCAGTGCGTTGCTGAAAAATTGAGCGTAAATGAGCAGATGAAATTTTTAGCGGAATTTACGCCGGAAAAAGTGGCGGCCGAGCAGGTGAAAATTTTCACGGAGTTTATGCTGAATAAAATGAAGGCTAAACTCAAAATGTCTCATGCGATAGACATTTGTGGCACAGGTGGATCCGGTTTGCCGCGTATAAATACTTCAACAATTGCGGCTTTTATTTTAGCAGAATTAGGCGTGGGCGTAGCAAAGCATGGAAATAAAGCGGCGAGCGGCAGATGCGGCAGTTTTGATTTACTTGAAGGCCTTGGCGTGCAAATTGATAAAACCCCAAAAGAGTTGGAAGAGTTATATCAGAAAAAGGGGCTCGCCTTTATTTTTGCGAGAAATTTCCATCCCGTACTGAAGCACTTTGCCGAGGCTAGAAAAGCTTTTGGGAAGCCGACAATTTTAAATTTGTTGGGACCGTTATTGAATCCCGCCGAGCCAAAAATGCAAATCATTGGCACCAGTTTTAAGCATCAGATGAAGTTAATTGCTGAATCTGCCGGGCTTTTGGGTAAGAAAAATGTTTTGGTAGTAAGGGGCGTGGATGGTTTGGATGAAGTTACTCTGACGGGCAAAACGGAAGTGGTGGAATTGAAAGATGGCAAAATCAAGGAATATCAAATCGGGCCGGAGGATTTTGGCTTGAGAGTGGTAGGTTTTGGAAAAATCAGTGGTGGAAATTTAGAGGAAAATAAGCAAATTGCTTTGAGCATTTTGGCTGGCAAATGTGATGATAGTCATGCGGATTTAGTGTATGCGAATTGCGCCTTGGCTTTGAAAATGGTGGGAAGAGTGAAGAGTTTGAGTGAGGGATATTTGTTGGCTAAAAGTGTTGTTGGTAAGGGCAAACTAGCGGCTTGCAGGGGAGACATTTTGGAGGAAATTGCCGCCAATAAAATAATCCAAAAATCTTCAAGAAGTTTTAGTGATGCTTTAGTTAGATTGAGCGCTCGCGGAGCCTTGCCTGCCGGTAGGCAAGCTCGCGCGCTGATCGCTGAAGTAAAATTTGCTTCACCAAGTAAAGGGCTGATTTATAAGGGCAAAATTAGCGCGGATGAAGCCGGCAAAATCGCCAAAATATACGAGGATAACGGCGCCAATGCCGTGTCCGTTTTGACTGATGAAAAATACTTCAAAGGCAGTTTTGAATATTTGAAAAGAGCGAGACGGAAAACAAAATTGCCTATTTTATGCAAGGATTTTATAATTACCGAATACCAAATTTTTAAGGCGCGAGAATATGGGGCGGATGCGATTTTACTGATTGCAAAGTTGCTGAGCAGCGAGAAAATTCAGCATTTTTTGAACATAGCGAGAAGTTTGAATATGGAATGCCTGGTGGAAGTGCATAATGAAAAGGAACTTTCAAAAGCCCTAAAAACCGATGTGAAAATCATTGGTATAAACAATAGAAATTTAAATAATTTTACGATCGATTTAGGGATCACCAATAAACTGGTGAAAAAAATACCGAAAGACAAAATAATCGTGGCGGAAAGCGGTATTTCCAGCCGTGAAGATCTTGAAAAATTGGATAAGAGAGTGCAGGCAATTTTGGTTGGCACGGGGCTGATGAGTGCGAAAAATATAACTAAAAAAATGCATGAGCTCACTTAAAAAATACTTACTGAATTCAGACGGACACTTCGGAAAATTCGGTGGAAGATATTTGCCCGAGTTATTAATTCCAATAATGGAAGAATTACAGGAAGCTTTTTTTAAAGCCAAAAATGACACATCGTTTAAAAAAGAATTATTAAATTTATATCACAATTATTCCGGTAGACCGACGCCACTATATTTTTGCGAAAATCTCACGCGAGAAGTTGGTGGGGCAAAAATTTATTTAAAAAATGAAGGTTTGAACCATACCGGTGCGCATAAAATAAATCACTGCCTCGGTCAGGCTTTAATTGCCAAAAGGATGGGTAAAAAAAGGCTTATTGCTGAGACCGGAGCTGGTCAGCACGGCTTGGCTACCGCAACTGTAGCAGCTAAATTCGGGCTGAAATGTCGAGTGTACATGGGCGCTCGTGACGTGGAACGTCAGCGTCCGAATGTTTTCTGGATGGAACAGTTGGGAGCGGAAGTGATTCCGGTAAAAGAAGGCGGGCAAATTTTAAGAGACGCGATAAATGCGGCCTTAAGGGATCTGATTTCCAATCCTGAAGATACACATTATCTGCTGGGAACGGTCTGTGGGCCTCATCCTTATCCTGTTATGAATACTTATTTTCAGAAAATAGTCGGCGAGGAAGTAAAAAAGCAGCTTGATTCTTCACCTGACTATTTAGTGGCTTGCGTAGGTGGCGGAAGTAATGCCATGGGTCTTTTTTATGAGTTTCTGGACGACGAGAAAGTCCGGATGCTGGCGGTGGAAGCAGGTGGCAAGGGTATTAAAAAGGAAGATGGTAAGTTTACCCACGCGGCGCGGTTTCAGGCCATGCCTGACGGTAGGCAGGCCGGAGAAGTGGGCATAGTGGAAGGCTTTAAATCTTATTTTTTACAAAATTCCGATGGTCAGATTGAAGAAACTTATAGTATTTCGGCGGGCTTGGATTATTCCGGTGTTGGCCCACAATTGGCTTATCTCCACGATATTGGTCGAGTAAAATTTACCTATGCAGTGGATGATAAGGTGATTGAGGCTTATAAATTACTGGCCAAAACCGAGGGGATTTTTGCAGCTTTGGAATCGGCACATGCCGTTGCGGGGGCAATAAAATTAGCTAAAACTTTACCGAAGAATAAAACAATTGTGATGAATTGCTCCGGTCGTGGAGACAAGGATCTTTTCATTGTCACGAAAAAACTTGGCGATGAAAATTTCGCGAATTTCCTAAAAAGACAAATATGAAAAAGCTGATGACTCATATCGTGGCAGGCTATCCAAATTTAGAAATAAGTGAAAAACTGGCTTTGCTAATGGCTGAACGCGGCGCAGATTTTATTGAAATACAAATCCCTTTTTCTGATCCTGTAGCCGATGGGCCTACCATCATGCTGGCTAATCAAAAGTCCCTGGAGAACGGTACGAAGCTAGCTGATTGTTTTGAATTAATGCAAAAAGCGGTTAAAAAAATTAAGCGCGTAAAAAATTCAAATAAATCCATGCCAAAATTTTTGTTTATGACTTATTTCAATATTCTCCACCATTATGGCGTGGAAAAATTCTGCAAAAAGGCGGCGAAATGTGGCTGCTATGCTCTGATAGTCCCGGACATGCCTGTAGATGAGGAGCCACGGGAAAAATATTTGGCAAATTGCAGAAAATACGGATTGAAAGCTGTGCAAGTGATATCCCCTCTTACGCCTGAACGCAGATTGAAAATGCTCGCAAAAGTTGTAGAAGGATTTGTTTATTGCGTATCGAGATTTGGTACAACCGGGCAGGAGAATGAGCTAAATCCGCAGCTAAGCAGTTACTTGAAAAAGGTGAAAAAATATATCAAATTGCCACTTGCCGTGGGTTTTGGAATCTCCAGTAAAGAGCATGTGGATGCTGTATGGAAGGAGGCAGATATTGCCGTGATAGGTTCGAAGATTATCAATGTTTTGAATGCGGGTGGCATTAGAGAGGTAGAAAAGTTTTTGAAGTCCTTGAATTTGACGTCCCTAAAATAGAAAGCCGTTTCCTGAAAATGGAATTATTGCCAAATACTTTAAATTATATTTTAATCCCTGATTTCGTCATGGGACGATCTGTAAATAATAATTTTCGCTTTGCAAAAAGTAACGTAGCCTATACATTATCCGCATGCTACTAGCTAAAGATTGGAAGGATTTTGAACTGCTTGATGTCAGTGCGGGAGCAAAGCTCGAACGCTGGGGTGATTTTGTGCTGGAAAGACCGGATCCGCAAGTGATCTGGTTGGAACAGGGTGACGCAAAACTTTGGCAGAAGGTTGATGCAGTTTATCATCGCAGTGAAGCCGGTGGAGGCAAGTGGGAATTTAAAAATCAGCTTCCCGAGAGGTGGATTGTTGCTTATAAAAATCTTAAATTCTATGTGAAGACGATGGGGTTTAAGCACACCGGTTTATTCCCTGAGCAAGCGGTGAATTGGGATTTTATGATGAATAAAATCAAGGCGGCGAAACGACCGATAAATGTACTAAATCTTTTTGCTTATACCGGCGCGGCTTCAGTAGCGTGTGCGGCGGCGGGAGCGTCTGTATGCCATGTGGATGCCGCAAAAGAGATGGTAAGGAGGGCCAAGGAAAATTTAGAATTATCCGGATTGGCCGATAAGCCGGTACGATTCATCACCGATGATGTCATTAAGTTTGTGAAACGGGAAATTCGCCGTGGCAGAAAATATGATGGTATAGTGATGGATCCCCCATCGTTTGGACGTGGTCCAAGTGGAGAATTATGGAAACTGGAAAATCAGCTATATGGCTTAATTGAGCTATGTGCACAGGTTTTGTCGGACAAACCAATTTTCTTTTTGATTAATTCTTATACTACCGGATTCGCTCCAGGAATTCTCGAAAATCTTCTGAAAATCCAGGTAGGTAAAAAATATGGGGGCAGAGTTTCTTCCGATGCTCTGGGCTTGCCCGTCAGTTCTTCAGATTTGATTTTGCCATGCGGAGTGGTGGCAAGATGGGAGGTTTAAATTTTATGATGTTTGTTAAGATTTTTCCAGAGATAGTAGCCGGAAAAAATTGCAAAAAAGACATTCAGCCAGAAAAATATCCAGCTGGCTTCCAGATAACTAAAAACTGCGATCAGGGCACTACCAGCGGTTAAAGCAATATCTCTCCGCAGCGTACCATTATCAAAAGCATAACCTAATCCAATTCCGGTTAGTCCGAAGATAAAAAATATCGTATTATAACCCTCAAATAGAAACAGTGACCAAATGATTAAAGCCAGGCCGCTGATTGAAAGAACGGTAGAGTCAATTTTGTCGTCTACATGCAGCATCATCAAAATACTGGCAATTAAAACTAATATTTCAAGAATTACAAAAAATACCAGACCACCTTGTTGATAGCCAAAAATCGAATATAAAAGCATGATGAAACCACCAATTGCAAAAAGCCAGTTCTTAAAAGATTTGGCTGGATAATTTGGATTGCCAATATTCGGCCAGGCCGCACCTAGAACCAAAATTAAAGAACCAATCAGTCCGGTAATGAAAACATAATCCATAGACGATTTATAACATAATTTTGTTTTTTTCTCAATTGTTTGAATATTTACATTTATACCTTAGAGAGTACATTTGTGACGATTATTTTTTAAATTAAAAATATGAGCACGGTTCTAATCATCGGTGCGGGCGGAGTTGGTGGAGTGGTAGCACACAAATGTGCGCAGAATATGGATGTTTTTACTAAAATCGTCATGGCCAGTCGTACGCTTTCTAAAGTGCAAAAAATTGCTGAAGAAATTGGTGGAAATAAAGTTGAGCCGGCTCAGGTTGACGCGGATAATGTGCCGGAATTGGTGGCATTGATTAAAAAAGTGCAGCCGTCATTAGTGATCAATGTGGCTTTGCCATACCAGGATTTACACATTATGGATGCCTGTCTGGAGACGGGAGTTAATTATATGGATACGGCAAATTACGAGCCGCCGGATGTGGCGAAATTTGAATATAAATGGCAGTGGGCTTATCAGGATAAATTTAAAGAGAAGGGTTTAATGGCTCTACTTGGCTCCGGATTCGATCCCGGTGTTACGAATGTATTTTGCGCCTATGCCCAGCAATATCTTTTTGATGAGATTGAAACCGTGGATATTTTGGATGCGAATGGCGGGGATCATGGCTATCCATTTGCCACAAATTTTAATCCGGAAATCAATATTCGCGAAATCACAGCAAAAGGTCGTTACTTTGAAAATGGCGAGTGGAAAGAGACTGAGCCACTTTCGGTTCATCAAACTTTCAATTTTGAAGGTATCGGCCCTAAGGAAATGTACGTAATGTATCATGAAGAATTGGAGTCTTTGAGCAAAAACATCAAGGGTTTAAAGCGCATCAGATTTTTCATGACTTTTGGTGAAAAATATCTGACACATTTGCATGTGCTGGAAAATGTCGGAATGACCAGCATTAAACCGATAATGTTTGAGGGCCGTCCAATAATTCCCCTACAGTTTTTGAGAGCGGTATTACCTGATCCGGCTTCGCTTGGCCCACGCACAAAGGGTAAAACCAACATCGGCTGTATTTTTAAAGGCAAGAAAGATGGCGTGGAAAAACGCATTTATATTTACAATATTTGTGATCATGAAGAATGTTACAAAGAAGTTAAGAGTCAGGCCATATCTTATACAACCGGCGTGCCAGCCATGATCGGGGCAAAAATGATTCTAACCGGTGCATGGAAAGGTACCGGTGTATTCAATATGGAGGAATTTGACGCCAAACCATTCATGGATGAGTTGAATTTGCGTGGCTTGCCTTGGGTGATAAAAGAATTAAAATCTGAGGAAGCGGTGGTGCAATAATCAGGTTTTTGCTAAATTGGATTCATGCAAAAAAGACCAGCATCGACTTTAGATCCGGAAAAAATCAAACCTGCGGCTTTTGTAATTGAAGAGGATCTTTTGAAGCATAATTTGGAGCGTTTGAAATATGTGAGGGATAAGTCCGATTGTAAAATTTTCCTGGCAATGAAGGCCTGGTCTACTTGGCCGCTGTTTAAAATCGTAAAAAAGTACCTAAGTGGCAGCGAGGTGACTTCTTTGAATGAGGCGCGACTGGGGCATGAAGAATTTGGACCGGAGGTGCATATTTATTCACCGGCTTATAAGACAAGGGATTTTGAGGAAATTTTGAAAAATTCCAGTCATACAATCTTTAATTCATTTGGTCAATGGTGGAAATTCCGTCAACAAGTGGAGGAATTTTCGAGGAAGTACAAAAAGAACATAGAATGTGGTTTACGCATCAATCCGGAGGTAAATGTTGGAGCCGACGAGAGAGACATGTACAATCCTTGCGCTGCTGATTCGCGCCTGGGAGTAAGGCTGAGTGAGTTTGAAAAAGTCTTAAAAGCGGATCCGAAAGCTTTGGATGGACTTTCCGGAATTCATTTTCATATCTTTTTTGAAAAAGAGGAAAATGATCTGGAAAGGGCTTTGCCGCAGATTGAAGCGAAATTTGGAAAGTACTTTAAAAAGTTAAAATGGGTGAATTTTGGAGGTGGACAAAAAATAACCGATGATAATTATGATGTTGAAAGGTTAATTAGGGTTATTAAAGGCTTTAAAGCTAAATATGACGTACAGGTTCATCTCGAACCGGGCGCAGCTGTAGTATGGCAAGCCGGTACGTTGGTGGCTTCGGTGCTGGACATTATTGAGCGAGAAGGTGTTCCTTATAAGATTCCGATTTTAGATATTTCCTTTGAAGCGCATTTGACAGATTTCGTGCTAACACCGGATTTGGATTTGCGAATACGTGGAGCTGGCGATGCCAAGAAATATAAGTATTTATATCAATTTGGCGGTTGCACTTGTCTTGCCGGAGATAGACGTGAGCAGTTATACAGTTTTCCAGAGAAATTAAAAATTGGCGATAGGGTGGTGTTTGAAGATGGCATTCAATACTCACTGGTGAAAACCACAATGTTTAATGGCATACAGCATCCGGATATTGTGCTATGGAAAAAGAATGCGACTGGAAAATATGGCTCGAAATTGATCAGGAGATTTGGGTATGAAGATTTTAAAAAGAGGATGGGGTGAGAGGTTATTCTCTAACTTTTGAATTCATTAAATCGAAAAAGTCCGCTTCTGGGCTTATTTAATGTAGGACTTGACTTGCGTTGCGTTTTATGCCAGGATGCTATCCTGTTTATATTTTCTCATGTCAAAAGATACTCTTCATAACACTCGCGAAATGTTGCGATCAGGTGATGCTTCACTTAGAGGGCGTGTTTCAGCAGATGATGAAAAAATTCTATCGGCAGTTGATGAAGAAGTTCGGAAGGTAGCAGAAAAAATCGACGAACTTTTCCAGGTTATTTCCGGTGATCATCATGGTGATTATTTTGCGGATTTATTTTCTGGTATTTACATGAAAATGGCTATTGGTTACTTAAGGTGCAAGAAGCAATCAGCTCAACTTGCTATCACAAGTGGAGAATTAGAGACCTTCTGGGGTGAAGTGCAAGATGTTATCCTATTATTTAGTCAAAAAGGTATACGTGTTGATGCAGCTCTTTTGGAGTCGGTTATGACTTATGGTGGTTTGAGCTATTGGCAAGATTTTTTTGAAAAAGAGTTTGCAGGTTTTGCTGACACTCCCGGGATTGTGCGACATGCCGCAGTAAATAATCCCAGAGACCCACGTGCTTTTTTGAGGCAGGTGGAGACGGTTGTGGGGAAAATTTTGCAAGAAGATGAGTTTGCAGGTTTTGCTGACACTCCTTCGATTGTGCGATATGCCGCAGTAAATAATCCCAGAGACCCACGTGCTTTTTTGAGGCAGGTGGAGACGGTTGTGGGGGAAATTTTGCAAGAAGATGAGTTTGCAGGTTTTGCTGACACTCCTTCGATTGTGCGACATGCGGCAGTAAGTAATCCAATAGACCCACGTGCTTTTTTGAGGCAGGTGGAGACGGTTGTGGGGGGAATTTTGCAAGAAAAAGAGTTTGCAGGTTTTGCTGACACTCCTTCGATTGTGCGACGTGCCGCAGTGGGTTATACCAAAGACCCACATACTTTTTTGAGGCAGGTGGAGATGGTTGTGGGGGAAATTTTGCAAGAAAAAGAGTTTGCAGGTTTTGCTGACACTCCTTCGATTGTGCGACATGCCGCAGTAAGTCATACCAAAGACCCACGTGCTTTTTTGAAAAAGGTGGAGATGGTTGTGGGGGAAATTTTGCAAGAAAAAGAGTTTGCAGGTTTTGCTGACACTCCTTGGATTGTGCTATATGCCGCAGTAAATAATCACAGAGACCCACGTGCTTTTTTGAAAAAGGTAGAGATGGTTGTGGGGGAAATTTTGCAAGAAAAAGAGTTTGCAGGTTTTGCTGACACTCCTTGGATTGTGCGACGTGCCGCAGTTGGATACAAAAATCCACGCGCTTTCTTGAGAGAGGCAATGAAATGATTGGACTAATACATTCTACGGAGTGGATTTTTTTTATACGTCGAAACAATGCCCCCGCCAAGGCGGGGCTGGCAAAGACGGATTAGAGCGCAAGCGCTCTGCTGGCGGAGAGGGAGAGATTCGAACTCTCGCTAGGGGTTACCCCCTACTACAGGATTAGCAATCCCGCCCCTTCAGCCACTTGGGTACCTCTCCAGATACACTACTTGTCAAAAGCCTAGACACTATAGAAAAAAGGCTATTTAATGTCTAGGCAATTTAGTTTTAACTATATTCTATGCCTGATTATGATAAAGACCTGGTCGTTTACTTAGCTGAATTGGCTGAAGAAAGGCCGACTAGGGCGATGGAGGATCAGGATTTCAGAAGACGCTGTTTGTCCATCGAATCGCCGAGCAGTAGGACACTGTGATGCAGAGGTAATTGAAAATTTTGTTCATGGAGTTGTACCATTGCTTGACGATCTCGGATTTTCAGAGAGATTAGATGATATTTTTGAACAATTTTATGCGAGAATTTTTCATGGATCACAAGCTCAAAAAACCAATCTGCTTACCGCCTACATAAGAACGAGGGATGAAATTTATAAAGTAATGAATATCAAAGATAGTTAGGCGCCGTGTCCACTTTTTGGGGTACAGATCATGGCGGAGAGAGAGGGATTCGAACCCCCGAGGCCCTTACGGGCCTAACGGTTTTCAAGACCGTCGCTTTCGACCGCTCAGCCATCTCTCCAGAAGTTCGCGTAATTTTGCGGCCTGCCAAATATATTACATCTCTTCGACGACTTCAACCCCAAGTAGCTTGAGGCCATTTTTCAGGATTGTTGCTGCGGCCTGAACAATTTCCAATCTATCTTGTCTTGCTGATGCATCAGCCACTTTTAAAACCGGAACGCTATTGTAAAAGGTGTTGAATTTTTGAGCCAATTCGTATAAATAATTGCCCAAAATATTAGGTCTGTATTCTCTGGCGGCCATATTCACAAACTCACCATACTTGGGAAAAAGGCTTATCAGCCCTCTAATTTTTTCCTCACTTTTCACTTTATCTTCAACAAAATCCATTTCGGTTTCTTTAATACTCTCGGCTTTTCTTGAAATACTACTTGCTCTGGCGTAAGAATATTGCAAATATGGTGCGCTGTTGCCGTCCAAAGAGAGCATTTTATCCCAATCAAATACAATATTTGTACCGCGGTTCTGGGAAAGAACATTATATTTTACCGCACCAATGCCGATTGCCCTGGCGACATTTTCCTTATCCTTAAGATTAGGATTTTTGGCACTGATAATTTGCGCGGCTCTTTCCACCGCTTCCTTCAGAACCTCGTCCAGGAGAATGATATTTCCCTTTCTGGTACTCATTTTTGAATCTTTAAATTGCATTCTACCGAAGGAAATATGTTCCGCCTCTCCACGATACCAGCCCAGTCTGGCGGCAGCGGCCAGAAGTTGCTTAAAATGTAGACTTTGGGCGGTGTCCACCACGTATAAAATCTTAGCGGGTTTCCAGGTATCCAGGCGATATTTCAAAGCGGCAAAATCTCTGGTTATGTATAAAGTGGCGCCATCTTTTTTACGAATAGGCACGGTGGGAATATTTGGATCTTCGTATTTAATCACTAAAGCTCCTTCGTCGCCCTCAACAAAAACTTTTTTATTGATTCCGTCTTGCAGAATCGCCCCCATTTTATCTTCATAAAAACTTTCTCCCTGGATGTAATCAAAATGAATTCCGCCCAATAAATCATAAGTTTTTTGAATTTCCTTCAAGCTTTCCTCCACAAACCATGCCCACAGTTTGCGATTTTCAGGATTGCCATCTTCAAAATCCTTGAATTCTTTGCGTGCTTCATCTTCCAATGTGGAATTTTGCTCAGCCTCATTATGAAACCTGACGTATAATTTCAACAATTCATCAATAGGCTTTTGTTCTATAAGTTCTTTATTCCCCCACTTTTTGTAGGCACAAATCAGCTTACCAAATTGCGTACCCCAATCCCCTATGTGATTGATACCAATCACTTTGAAACCAATACTATCAAAAATATTGTAAAGACTCTGCCCTATGATGGTAGATAACAGATGGTGAACTCCCAACGGCTTGGCAATGTTTGGCTGGCTGTATTCGACAATTATCGGTCGCTTTTTGCCAACTTCGCTACGGCCGTAATTTTCCGGATTTTGTAAAATTTTCTTAACATTCTCAATTAAAAATTTGTTTTTTATTGAGAAATTGATGAAGCCGAGGCTGGCAATTTCAACTTTTTCAAGAAATTCATTTTCGCCAATTTGCTGCTTGATTTTTTCCGCCAGCGCAATTGGTGAAACATTAAAAGTCTTTCCCAATTGCAAGGCTATACTTGAGGAATAATCGCCGTGACCTTCATCTTTGGGATATTCAATTTTGATGTTTTCAATTTTCGATTCGGGAAAAACTTTATTGACCGCTTGCTGCACAATGGCGGCTATTTTTTGTTTCAAAAGTTCAGGATCATGTAAATCAAGTTCCAATTCAGGAATCAGAGTTTTGATTGTTTCTTTTCTGAATTCTCCGTCAACATGCTCAGTGTGTTCCGCCAGGAAATGAGCCTTTTCCTGGAGAGGAATCTTGGAATCGTCGGCGTGTTTTCTTCCGGCAATACCCAGATCCAGGGAGCAGTTATCCTCATTTAGAATAAAGGTTTCCGTCTGGCCGCCAATGTATTTGAGGATGGTATTTTCTATTTCTTTGATAATGTGGCCAAATTCATCCATGTGCATTTTGCTTAGATCTTCGATAAGCAGCACGGCATTGACAGTTTTAGCGGTAAATTTTGTTCTTTCACATTCACGATAATTCCAATATCTGCAGGTAATTCCCCCACTATCCATATACGCAGCCTCGCCTTCCCGGGCCTTTTCCACTTCGATTGATCCTATTGGCCTAAAAGGTTCTCCTCCCTTGGTAAAAGTGAGATTCAGATCACCGCAAAGCCAGTCCAAATCCTCACCGCCTATTGGTAATAGATATTTTAAAGAAAAATAATTATAGATGTCTACCAAAAGACTGATGTGTGGAATGTCTTTGCCACTTTTTATTCTCTTTAAAAGGGCTGCAACAGATGGTGGAAATTTACGCGGATTAATGCCAAACTTGCCATAAGCCTGACTCCAGACTTGGATCATCGAGTGTTCATAAACATCTTTTTCGGCAAATTCTTTGATTCTTTGGGCGCAGACACCGCGAAGTAAGCTTTCCACCGCTGAAACCCTCTTGGAATTATTCATTCCTTTTATCAAAATGGCTCCAACTTTCAGATCATTATTTTGCTCGAAAATTTTTGAATCGATAATTAGCTTCATATTCAAGAATGCTTTTATTGCGGCCACATTCTACTGAAAAACAGAAGGAAATAAAATGGGAATTGATTTATTTGAGAAAATCTGCTATGATTTGGAGATTTATTTAGAATAAAATAAAAATTAACACAAAAATATATGAAAAAGATAGCTCCTTTGCTTGTAGCAACAATGGTATTATCCTTGTTTTCCTTCAAGGCTTTTGCCGCTGACACCGCCAACCCAGGCGATGTGGTGAACCTAAAGGCGGCCGGTGTTCTTGATGGTGCCGTGAAACTGACTTGGGATAAAACTACAGATGATGTGGGCGTGACCGGTTATGTTATTCACTATGGAAAAGAGCCTGTAACAAAACAAGGCCAAGATTATGAAAAACAAAATGATGTGAAAAATGTCCAGGAATATACTGTTAGCGGTCTTACAAACGAAACAAAATATTATTTTTCAGTCACCGCTTATGATGCGGCGGGCAACGAAAGTTTAAATTGGGCGAAAGAAATCTCAGCAACACCAACAAAGGGCGGTGCCACCGAGCCTGGTGCGGGAGCTGATAAAATTGCTCCTAAAGTGGCAAGTGCGGAGGCTTCGGATAACCAGACTGTTTCCGTAGTTTTCTCTGAAGAAGTGATATTGCAAAAAAACAATCCTCAAGATGCGTTTGATATCGAAGACCAGGATAAATTTGAACCTTTATCGGTTGCTGATGCAAAGATGGATTCTACCGACAAAACAAATAAAACAGTTATCTTGAGCACAGCAAAGCAGAAAGCCAATGCAACTTATAAATTAACCGCCGGAATAGATATTAAGGATAAAGTGGGTAATCCAATTGTAAGCGGTACTGCGGACACGGCTATTTTTACCGCCAGTTCCTTGGAAAAAACTGCTGAAGATCTGAAAGGTCCTTTTGTTGTGAAGGTGGAGAGTGTTGATAATACCCATTTTATTGTAAATTTTAATGAGACCATTGTTTTGAGTATTGATCCTTCCGAAGATTTCATTGTTACGGCGGAAAAAGATGCCAATAAGAAACTTGACGTACTTGGTGTTAAACTTGGTACAAATGGCGAAGGAGTGGAAGATGCTTCCGCTATAATTACCACCGGTCCACAGGAAAAGATAAAATATAACGTTAAAGCGGTTGAGCTTAAGGATGGAGCCGGCAATAAAATTGATGAAGAAAAAAACTTGGGTTCTTTCGATGGTATGGCGGCAAGTACCGGTGGTGATCTAAAAGATATCATTCCTCCTAAAGATGTATTGAATTTCCTTACTGAAAAAGTACTTAAAGGAAAGCAGTACACGGTTAAGCTTGGTTGGAAAATTCCGACAGAAAATATAGATACCGATAAACAGTTAATTTATTTAAGCGAAGATAAAGGCAAAAACTATGATGATGAGGCTACTTTGGAAGCTGATAAAACAGAATATCAGGCTGATGAGCTTGATCCGGGTGAATATTGGTTCAAAATTACTCAAAAGGACAAGTCCGGCAATGAAAGCCAGGGTGTAATTTCCAAGATTGTGTTGCCTGAAACCGGCCCGGCAATTGCGGGATTATTGGCCTTCTCCTTGTTTGCCGGTAAAATTGCGGTTCGTAGAAAAAAATAGGAGATTTTAGATTTATTTTAAGAAAATTTTAAGTTTGTATGGCAGCATAGCAATATGCTGCCTTTTTCAAAGAAAATATGGAATGTTTGGTTAAGCTGTTTGGTTGCCGGATACTGGGTGTTTGCAGTGCTGCTTTGGCAGCTTCCCGATGGGCGTTTTCATGTTTATTTTCTGGATATAGGTCAGGGTGATGGGATTTTGGTAAAAACTCCCGATAATCATCAAATTTTGATCGATGGTGGACCTAAAAATTACATACTGGAAGAGTTAAGTGAGGTGTTGCCTTTTTTTGATAAAACAATTGATTTGGTGGTGCTGACTCATCCTCATGCTGATCATATAGACGGTTTGGTGGAGGTTTTAAAGCGCTATAAGGTGGAAAATGTGCTGATTACCGGCATAGACTACGATAGTCCAAACTATACAGAATTTTTAAAGGAAATCAGAAATGGTGAAGTAAAGGTGTTTGTAGCGACAAAAAATCTGGATTTTCAATTTGGCGAGGTGGTTTTTGATATTTTATATCCTGAAAAGCAAATTTTGGGTAAAAAAATTGATAATTTAAATAACTCCTCAATAGTAATGAAGGTTTTGCATCATGATAAAACGTTATTACTTACCGGAGATATGGAACTGGAAGAAGAAGCTCTATTGATGGAAAGTGGCGCTGACTTGAAGGCGGATATTCTGAAGGCCGGTCATCATGGTAGTAGAACTTCCACATCCGGGAAATTGCTGACTTTGGTAAAACCTAAAATCGCGGTTATCCAATGTGGCAGAAACAATTCTTTCGGTCATCCTCATGTTGAAACCATCGAGAATCTGAAGCTTGCAAAAATAAAAAATGTTTACCGTAATGATCGTGATGGACGAGTGGAAATAAGTTTTTAAGCTCTTTCAATTTTTGCCCCCAAAGAACGCAATTTCTCATCCAATTTCTCATAGCCCCTATCTATGTAATTGATATTGGAAATTTCGCTTTGCCCTTCAGCTATTAAGGCTGCAATTACCATTGCTGCTCCGGCTCGAATGTCACAGCTGGAAATCGGCAAATTCTTTAGTTTACTTGGGCCAATAATGAGTGCCTGATGGGGGTTCAAAAACTCGATATGGGCGCCCATTTTTTCGAGCTCAAAAAGATAATTGAGACGTCCTTCAAAAAGAGTTTCAAAAATTTTACTTACACCGTGTGACTGAGTTAACAAAACGGTGAATGGAGCCTGTAAATCGGTAGCAAAGCTGGGATAAACGGCCGTGCGTAGTATTTTGGCAGCGTGAAGTTCGGTGGTTGGAAAAATTTCCACGGAAGATTTTCCCAGCTTGAATTTGCCACCAATTTCTGCAAGTTTTTGCCAAAAGCTATCGAGATGATCCGGATCAATACCGTGAATCGTAATATGGCCTTTTGTGGCTATCGCAGCGATGGCAAAAGTGCCGGCTTCAAGATAGTCGCCGGTGATGCGATATTTACCACCCTTTAAATTTTTTACTCCCTTGATAACGATGTTATTCGTACCGATGCCGGAAATTTCAGCACCCATTTTATTCAGAAAATGGCAGAGATCCTGGACGTGAGGCTCGCAGGCGGCAAGACGTATTTCCGTATCTCCTTCGGCTAAAACAGCAGCCATGACAGCATTTTCGGTGGCTGTGACGCTTAACTCCGGCAAAACAAGTTTTTTACCTTTCAGTTTTTTTACTTTAATATGTAATCCTCTTTTATCATCAATAACCTCGCAGCCGAGTTCACTTAAGGCGTGGGTGTGAGCATGGACCGATCTTTTACCCAGGACACAGCCGCCGGGAAAGGCCATTTTCACTTCACCGAAACGTTGCATCAAAGGCCCTAAAATAAGAATGGAGGCGCGCATTTTCCTTACCAGTTCATCGGCAGTGTTCTCTTTCTTAAGATTACGGGCGTCAATTTCCAAAACATTGTTTTTAAAATTAATTTTTGCGCCGAATGCACTGAGAATTTTGGACATTGAATGAATGTCCTCAATATTCGGTATATTTTCCAAGATGATCTTATCTTTTATGAGTAAAGCGGCGCACATAATAGGTAAAGCGGCATTTTTTGAACCGCTAACCGTGACTTCTCCGCTTAATTTTTGTCCTCCCTGGACGATAAAATTTGGCATAATTTTTTGTAAGGTCGCCTGCAGTAGTGTATTTATACAATATTTAGCCTGGCAAGTCTATACCAGATGCCATTCCCTAGGCTCCTGTCGGTTGAGGAATTGGCTTATTTATGCTATAGTCTTTTGATTGTAACAACAAAAAGAAAAACAAAAATGTCTGGAGCTTTTAAAAAAAACTTTCTTATTTATGCCGCTATCGGTTTCGGATCGGTATATGCCATGCAAAATATCGAGGTGTCAGATGGTGGCTTTAAATTTCTCGAAACTTCTTTCGTTTCAATTCTGGAAAACATGGCTGAAGAGAATAAATTCGAGCCGGTGGATTTGGGGATTGAAAAAGTGACTTTAAAGCAGATAGCAGAGCCGAATAAGGCTCTCAATTATTATAAATATGCGGCAAATATTGTGATCAGAAATCATGGTGGCGCTTTAAAAAATGGCCAGCTCATTTTACAAACCGGCAATAATGGCAAACACTCCTTTGTAAAAAATGATACCGAAGGTTTTTCCTTAGCTAAAGACCAGGCCTACATTATTGAGAATTATGAGCTGCTTTTTGATGGAAATCAAAATGGCGGGAAATTGACAGTGGAAATAAAACTGCCGGAAAAAGTTGATTACTATCCGGGTAATAATAAATATGAGATGGAAATTTTTGCGCTGCCGGCAAAAATCCAATCACTGGGAATCAGGGAAATAAAATCAGACGGTAGTGTTGAACTCACTTTTGATCCCGCCGACTATTCTTTGACCAATGGCGGTTTTGAAATCTTCAAAACTGAAGCTTTGAACTTTGACAATGAAGAGGCCAGATATGCTGAATCAAGCGATGGAGAATATGTTTACAGCTATTACAGAATCAGAAATTCGGAAGATTTAATGAAAAATTTCCGTTGGTCGCTAATTCAAGGAAATGATGCTAATCCACGCAATATTACACTGGCAGAAAATCCCTTTTATGATGATAAGGCTCACTATATCTATCTTAAATCCACCAATGCTGAGAATGGAGACTTTGTTGTCAGTAATATTATTCAGCTGGTGCCACAGGAGAATTTAACTCGCGCATCATTTGCCAAATATTTCATGAAATATGCCGGTGTGAAATTAAATGATATTAATTCCAATCTGGAAAAAAACATTACCAGGGGAGAGGTATTAAAGATTGTTGCCGATTATTTCAAGGCGAAATCGAAGAATACCGCTCCTTCCGCTGAAAACTTTCAGCCGGAAAAAACAGCTACAAAAAATTTCTTAAAGAATCTTATCAATGAGTACAAAAAAAATTCTTAAATTTTATTTGATCACAACCTTAACACTTACTTCTTTGAGTGCTTTGACTTTCAATAACAGTTTTAGAGAGTATTTTTCGGGCTATGTGAGTGCTTTTAATTATAAATATGAGCAGGAAAAACCAAGCTTACAAGCAGTTGCAAAAAAAGAGTCTCAAAATACGGATTTCATCTACAAATCTAATCCTTCAGAGATGGAATTCGCCATTCAAGCGAATGGAGCTAAATCTTTGGTGCGAGCAGGTAAAAAGGATGCTGAATTTGCAAATTTTGTGTTCAAAGTCGGTGCTGCGCCTATCCAACTAAAGCGTATTATTTTTACAATTAAAGGAGTCGATGGCTCAGGTATTAGAAAGGCTTATTTAGTAAATGGTAAAGACATTGTTGCTACGGCGAAGATAGAAAATAGCAGGCTTATTTTTAATAAAATTGATTACTCGTTTGCGAGTGATGCCAAAACAACTTTAACTTTGAAAGTCGATTTGGATGAGAAATTAGAAATTGGTGATATTATTGGCCTGGAAATAGAAAAACCTGACGATGTGGTTTTGAAAACCGAGGGGGCTGAGTATAGCCTGAACGGAACATATCCGATGGATGCCAAATATTTAAGTATAGCTAAGGCCAGATAGATTAGATGACGGCTTCCATATAGCATTTTTCACAATAAATCGGCTCCGTTCCACAGGGGTCGTAGGTGGTTTGAAGTGATAGAGAACATTTTTTGCAGTTGCGCTGATGGAGCTGGCGAGAATTACGCAGCCTGGCACGATCCCTGTGGCGGCAATCATGACATTTCAGGGGAATTGGAAGGTTCTGGCGGCGGTAAAACTTCAATTCTTCGGGAATAACTTTGTAATTTTTGCCGCAAATGGTGCAAGCCAGGATTTCATTGATAATGGTGTCGGGGACTTGAGTAATATCGTCCGGAATTTGATATTTTTGCTTTAAATATTCTTTATGGTCGGAGTCTTTCCAGCGGTAGCCCTGAGCGAGAGCTTCGGTTTTATTGAGCGGAAAGTGTTCCATGGCTACAGTTTCGTTGTAGGCAAAGGGAGAAATTCTTGAAGGGAAAAATTCTCCATATTCGCATCCTACGCCCTCGTGTGTGCTCGCTTCTTCTTGCATGTGTTCAATGATTTTGGCACGAAGCGCTTTGTAATCAGCTTCTGAATATTGCTTATTTAAGATGCAAAATTGCTTGTGCTTAAGACCGACACAGCCAAAAAGGTCATGACAACTGTTTATGCATAGTTTGGAATAAAAAATGTCGTGACTCCCGTCCCAAATTTGGTCAGAAAAACAGATATTGCGAACATTTGCTCCTATTTCATGGTTTTCATAGCAAAATTCCGTAGTACCTAAAGAGCCAAAAACCGTGATATCATAACATTTTTTCATGTTTCTGGAATTGAATATGAATTTGCAATCCTGAGAATTATTTACGTCGAAACACTCGGTACAATTTTGAGTATTAGACAGATAATTGCCGGTAGAATCTTCGTTTTGGTTTCCCTGTAGGTATTTATGAGGGAAAACCTTTGTAAATTCCGAGAATTTTTCTCGTGCTTTCCGTAACTGTTCGTGAGTTTTTAAGCCAGCTGTGGATATTTTATTTTCGAATTCGTTTTTACTGCATTCTTTATTCAAAAAATAGTATTCCTTATTGCGAAGATTAATGCAGCCGAAGCAGTTTCTACAGCCTATACAGCTTGCTAAAAACCAAGAATCCGAGCAGTTTCTGCTGTCATTTGAAAATTTTAGATTGTAACAATTTTCACAGTCTAAACATTCGTAGCAAAGCTCGCATTTCACACACATTAAAAGATCCATACACACTCTGGAGTCATAAACATTATTGCAGTAATAACAGTTTTCATCATAATCGGCCTCAAAAATGAGATAACAGTTCTTGCACCAGCCACATTGATTTACAAAATCAGAATTTTGATTATTAACGGCAGACCTGGCAAGTTGTGGCACTTTTTGAACTAACTCCTGAAATTGTTCAAAAAATGGCCTATTGAAATCAAAATCTCTACCATAATCCATTGGATTCCAATTATCGGAATACCAATATTCATTATCATAAACGGTGAAAGGTTTATCCGGTGAAAAAACGGAGACAATATCTTTTCCGGTAGCATCACATTTGCGACGATATAGAGTTCTCTCGTTACGCCAAGTTAAGCGACGCCTCTGGCGGCAGGATGGACAGAGTGTAGGTGTAGGGACCGCAAGAGATTGATAAAATTCCTTATCGCCATCGGTAATTTCAAATTGTAGCTGGC
The DNA here is from genome assembly GCA_964480115.1 of uncultured Candidatus Peribacteria bacterium. Classification (GTDB taxonomy): domain Bacteria; phylum Patescibacteriota; class Gracilibacteria; order UBA1369; family LOWO2-01-FULL-3; genus JACRIB01. Next base: position 7,212 of record CAYZOB010000051.1, on the reverse strand, counting down.
ATTGATGGCAGTTTTTTAGCATAAACCGGAGTTATTTTGTTTTATTTTAGCGCATCCCGTCTTGGTTACAAAATTTCGATAATTGTCGATGCGATACTGAATGGCTTCTACGAGATGATACATGGCAATGCTCTTGTCCCCATCCAAGTCCGCAATAGTGCGGGCGATTTTGAGAATCTTTAAATATGCTCGATTGGAAAAACGATGCTGCTCGCTGGCGCGGTTAAACATCTTTTCAACGTCCTTATCGAGTTTACAAAACTCGCGAATTTCATCGATACTCATATCAGAATTTCGGCTGATCTTGCCGGAGTTAGCGAATCTGGCGGCTTGAATATTTCCAGTCTTATTTATCATATCTGATAATATTTGCGTTTCGGAACTTTTGTTATTTTTGAAGACATTACGAAGAGGAATTCTAGGCACATCCATAATTATATCAAATCTATCCAGAATGGGTCCGGAGATTTTGCGTTCATAATTTTCAATCTGGGCATTGCTGCAGATACATTTAACTTTTGGATCGTTTTTGTAGCCGCAGGGACAGGGATTCATGGTTGCGATAAAAATGAAATTCGCCGGAAATTTCACAGTAAATCTGGATCTGCTGATATTGATATATTTATCTTCCAATGGCTGACGCAAAGCCTCCAGCACATCTGAAGGAAATTGGGTAATTTCATCGAAAAACAGGATGCCGTTATGGGCCAGAGAAATTTCACCCGGGCGGGGATTCATACCTCCACCACCGATTACTGAAACCAGGGAAGCGGTGTGATGTACTTCTCTAAACGGTCTTTTAACTATTAGCGGAGCATCTTCATCCAGTAAGCCGGCAATGGAAAATATTTTAGTGCTCTCGAAAATTTCCTTCCTGTTCATAGTGGAAGTAATCGACGCGAAGGCTCTGGCAAGGATTGTTTTACCGGTTCCAGGTGGGCCGATAAGCAGAAAATTGTGATTACCGGCAGCAGCGATGGCTAATGCCCTTTTAGCCTTTTCCAAGCCAATAACTTGATCCAGACAATAAATTTCACTATCCCTTGTAAGATTTTGTTGAATTCTTTCAAAAGTTTCAGCCGGGTGAATTTTTATAAATAAAGGATCGCGGGTGAAACTGATCAAATCTTTCAGGTGGTTTACCGGATAGACTGACAATTCTTGAATAAGAGCCGCTTCTCTCGCGTTTGAAGCCGGTAGAAAGATTTTCTTGAAGCCCATTTCCCTGGCGTGCTGGGCGATGGCTATGGCACCGTGAATTTTTTTCACACTGCCATCCAGTGAAAGTTCGCCAATTATAATGGAATTTTCGAAATTTTTGCCGTCTATTTGATTGCTGGCGAGCAGGATGCTCAAGGCTATCGGCAAATCGAACAGCGTGCCCTGCTTTCTAACTTCGGCAGGAGCAAGATTGACGATTTTATGCGTAACCGGAAAGGTGGCGCCGCAATTCTTGATACTGCTGCGAACTCTTTCCTTGGATTCCTGGACGGAGGCATCCCCCATTCCGACGATTGAAAAAGTCGGAAGGCCATTGGAAATATCAGCTTCCACCTCAATGATTTGACAGTTTAAACCTGTAATACAACAGGAAAAGATTTTTTTTGCCATATGTGTTTGGTTAAATTCACATACAGCATGACAGGCAAATCTAAAATTTTCTTAAAATTTTCTTAAAATAATTCTAAAATTTTTGTCTTCACTCTTGAAGTAGACGGTATCACCGCCGGCAGTGACGATAAATTCCTCGGGCATTTTTTGAATTTCGGGGAAATCGCCGAAAGAAGTGTATTTATTATTTCCCGGATGATAAATACCGAAGGTAAGATTGTTGCTAACTTTTTCCCGTAGAAGCTTTATCTCGGACTTGCTCATCGAGGCATACGCCTGATCGGTGACGAACAGCAGCTCGTTGTTGTAAGCCCAGGAAGTTTGTTTAAGATTAGTCATGAGAGAAAGCTCGAAAGCAATTTTGGTGACAGTATTGAGTAACCAGAGGCCGGTAGCGCCTTTGCGAGTAAAAACAAGATATTTTCCATCATTGGACCAGCGGCCATCTTCAATGTCAGACAGTTCTATCAGATCAATTTCCGAGCGTGTTTTGTTATTCAGATCAACAAAGTAAGATTTGCTTTCACTCAAATTCCGATCAATCACCAGGGCGGAATTTTTGCCACCGATGATTAAAGCATTAGCTATAAATTTAGGAAAAAAGGCCAGTGCTTCATTGCCGATTTTTGATTTACTGATCAGTTTCTGCATCTTAACATTGGGATCCAGCACCAATTCATAATCAATTACCTGATCCGAATCGGGAATAAAATCCGTTTCAGCAACCTGAGGAATAATTTCAAATGTTAGAGGAAGGTTTACGCTTCCCCATAATTTTACAGTAGAGGACGTGATGATTGATTGATAACCTTTTTTATTGATAATTAAATCCTTGTAGCCGCTTTTAGTTTTGATTGAACAAGGAGAAGTGGTGCAATTCTGCTGGCTGAAGCCAACTATTTGCACATCAAAAGGTGGCTCGCCTGTGATACGTATTGTTCCGCGATTTATCAGATTACCCCAGAAAAATAAAACTACCGAGCCGATAATGGCCAAGCTTAGCAGGGTGCCAAAAAACACCATTCGCTTCTTTTCAACTTCCATATGAAATGTTTTTAAAGTGTTTTATTTCTTCGAGTATTAAATTACCACTTAATTTTACGGCAATAGCGTCTATTCGCCAAATTCTCGGCAGATTTTTTGTTGAAGAATTGAAGAAATGTATGGATGTTTTGAAAATTCTGGATATTTTCCGGGATGATATGCTCTCCTCCGGCGTGCCAAAGAAATCAGACGTGCGGGTTTTGACTTCAATGAAAACGAGTTGTCTTGATGGCGCATAAAGATCAATGGCAATAAGGTCTATCTCGCCAAAGCGTGAGCGAAAATTCTTTTGAATTATTTGGTAATTTAGTGCAATTAAGAAATTTTCCGCATGAGATTCCCCGAGTTTGCCAATGGCAATTTTGTCCATGTCTGGCAGGCTAGCAAACAAATCTAAAATTTTTCTAAAATCCTTGAAAGCGCGATTGCAAACAATTGCCAATGTTGTTTTAATATCAAATTTTGCCAAAGAACAAATCTGTTAGGTTAAATTTCCAGATGATTTTTTATCAAGTTGAAGATTTTTTTAGTTTTGATTATTATTGCCACCCAACGGAAAAAAATCCTAATCGCCTTATCAAATGGCTAGTCAAAATAATTTAGTCCCTCCGTATAGTCTGGAAGCTGAAAAGTCCACTATTGGATCGCTATTGATTGATAAAGATTCAATCGTAAAAATTTCGGATTTCCTTAAAGCTGAAGATTTTTATCATGATGCCCATCGCCTGGTCTATCAGGCTGTTTGTGATCTTTATGATAAGCGCTCCCCTATTGATCTGGTTACTTTGACAAATATCTTGGAGGATCGAGAACAGTTGAAAATAATTGGCGGTGCTTCATATTTAGCTTTATTGGCCAATGAAGTACCTACGGCAACACATATTTTTCAATACGCAACCATTGTAAAGCAGAAGGCTATTTTGCGAAAATTGATCCTTGCCGGAGACAAAATTAAAAGTTTCGGCTATATGGAAAATGAGGACATTGAAAATCTTATTGACCAGGCTGAGAAAACATTATTCGGTGTGTCACAAACTTTCATGGCGGATCGCTTCGTGCATGTTAAAGATATTTTGAATAAGACTTACGAAAAAATTTCCGATCTGCATGATCCTGATACAAAAGAAAAATATCGTGGAATTCCTACGGGATTCAAGTCTCTGGATAACATCATGTCGGGTTTACAGCCTTCGGATTTAGTAATTATCGCGGCCAGACCTTCGATGGGAAAGACCGCTTTTGCCCTGAATATAGCCCAAAATATCGCAAAAAGAGGTAAGTCGGTAGGAATTATGTCTCTGGAAATGTCCAAGGAACAATTGGTGGAACGTATGTTCTGCAGTCTGCTTTCGGTGGATTCCTGGAAAATGCGTACGGGAAGACTGACGGATGAGGATTTCAGTAAAATTGGTAATATCATGGATGAGCTGAATTCCATGAAAATTTTCATAGATGATTCGATTGGTAATTCAATTGCGGAATTAAAGGCAAAGGCGAGAAGACTAAAGATGGAAAGTGGTTTAGACGTTTTGGTAATCGATTATTTGCAGCTTATGAGTTCGGGCAGTATTAGCGGCAGTTTTCAAGTAAATCGCGTACAAGAAATTTCGGAAATTTCCAGATCTTTAAAGTCTTTGGCTCGTGATCTTTCCATTCCAATAATAGCTTTGTCACAGCTTTCACGCGCGGTGGAATTAAGGCCAAGCAAGATTCCGCAATTGTCGGATTTACGTGAATCAGGAGCCATTGAACAGGACGCCGACGTGGTGCTGATGATGTATCGTGAAGATTATTACGAAGAAGACACGGAACGCAAGGGTGTGACCGATTTATTCATCCGCAAACATCGTAATGGTCCGACGGGCCATATTGAATTAGCTTTCAAGAAGGAGCAGATGAAATTTCTGGATATTGATAGCAAACGAAATGCTCATGAATATGGAGTGGCGAGCGATTAATTTCTCGATTGATAATTGATTGATCATATTTTATACTACTGAAGTGGAAAATTTGAATGAGTATCAGGTCAGGCTGCAGAAGATGGAGCAGTTGCGCGAGGAGGGGAAGATCCCCTACGCTGACCGGTTTGAAAGGACGCACATGGCGGTGGAAGCACTGGCTCAAGGTGATATGGGTACACTCAGGGAAGTGCCGGAGATTGTGGCCAGCCTGAATGTAAAAGGTAGACAATTAAAAGATGATGGGCTGATAAAGCTATGCGGACGCATGATGACTTTTCGGGAACATGGTAAGCTGACCTTTGCCCATTTACAGGACTTTAGCGGCAAGATTCAGATCTGTTTCATGCAAGATTTTATTGGGGAGGAACATTACAAATTTCTGAAAAAAATCGATGTGGCGGATTTTATCGGCGTTAGCGGTGAACTGTTTAAAACTCGACATGGAGAGATTACTTTGCTGGTTTATCATACAACTTTGCTTTCAAAGGCGTTGCGTGCTTTGCCGGAAAAATGGCATGGAGTAAAAGATCAGGAGACTATTTACCGTCAAAGATATTTGGATACGACGATGAATCGCCAGTCGCTTGAGCGTTTTATTTTTCGCAGTGGTTTGATTAAGGCATTGCGGGAATTTTATTGGGCCGAAGGTTTTACGGAGCTGGAAACGCCGGTTTTGGAAAATGTGTCTTCCGGCGCGGCTTCCAAGCCTTTTGTTACTCATCACAATGCCTTGGATATTGATGTTTATTTAAGAATTGCGGGAGGTGAATTGTGGCAAAAAATGGCTTTGGTTGGCGGTTTTGAAAAGACTTTTGAAGTTGCCAGATGTTTCCGAAACGAAGGCATGGATCCGAGCCATTTGCAGGAATTCACGATGATAGAGCACTACTGCGCGTTTTGGGATTATGAAGATAATATGAAATTTACGGAGAGAATGTTTGAATTTATTTTAAAAAAATTACTGGGAACGACAAAAGTGCAGATAAAAGATCGTGAAGGAAATGAGGTGGAAGTGGATTTCAAAGCGCCGTGGCCGCGAGTGGCTTTTACAAAAATTATCGAGCAGGATTGTGGCATAGACGTGCTGAAATATGAAGAAGCTGCTCCCCTATTGACTGAGATTAGAAAAAAAGGGCTGGTGATTGACGATGCGGAAAATTTGGGCTATGGAAATCTGGTAGATGCTCTTTATAAAAAAGTTTCCAGACCTAAATTAATTGCGCCGACTTTCGTGACAAATCATCCTTTGGCAACCAAGCCTTTGGCGAGAAAAAGTGATCAAGATCCCCGCTTATGCGACACTTTTCAGCTTTTAGCGAATACCTGGGAAGTTATTAATGCCTATAGTGAGATAGTCGATCCTATCGATCAGCGAGCACGCTTTGAGAAACAGGCCGAGGCCAAGGCCGGCGGTGACGAGGAGGCGATGGAAATGAATGAAGAATATTTATTGGCGATGGAACATGGCATGCCCTGCGCGTCAGGTTGGGGAATGGGTGTGGATAGACTGGTGACACTTTTGACGGGTCAGGAAAACTTGAAGAATGCGGTTTTGTTTCCTTTGTTGAAGCCGGTGGGAGATGGTGGAAAAAAGGATAAAAAGGCTATCGAGAAAGCCATGCCTCCCGGCAGACAGGCCTGCCAGTCCGACAGGCAGGCGGTAGATAAAGGTTTACCGGATGAGAGATCGCATAGATTTATCGCTGTACTAAATAAAAAAATACCGTTTGGAAAATTGACCAATGCTTTGGGCCATATGACTGCTGGAATTTCCGGCAAGGTGGCGGACAGCGAGCAGCTTTGCTTTTTAGAATATAAAGACAAAGACGATGGCAGCCATCCCGCGATATCGCACTTCCCATTTATCGTGCTGGCGGCGGATAATTCCAATCAGATTAGAAAAGTGCGAAATGAAGCAATTGCCCGTGGAATTGCGTATAATGATTTCGCCAGCAGTATGATGGTGGGCACATCGGCGGATCAGGTGAATTTGACGGCAGCAACTCCGGAGGCCGAGCTGGAATATTACGGAATTTGTTTATTCGGAAAGACCGAAGATTTGAAGGAATTTACAGGAAAGTTTTCATTGTTTAAATAGGATAGTTTATAGTTTATAGTCAACCATAAATTATAACCTTAGTGTTTGATCCATATGACTTTGTTATTCAAAAACCCTCGCCATAAGCTCGGGCCAAAAAATGAAAACCAAATATTAAGCAACTTTCTTGACCCTTAGCGCGGCACGGAAGGAACCATAAACATCGCGAGCGCGCGGATTAACCCTGTCGACACCATTGTCGTAACCGCCGAACGCAAAGCCGAGTTTTCTAGTAGCTTCATCTGTTTCTAGCCATGCCACGCCATTAACTTGTATGGCTCTAATTAATTGTTCGTGAAGTTTTGGATCAGCTAAGTTTACACCCAGTGCTTTTGCGATATCGGTAGCGTTTCCATTACATGTTTCACTTGGATAATTTTTCTTCAAATAATCTTGAGCACCCTTATCGAAAGTTATATTTCTGTGATCTTTTGAAACTTGTTCATACATATTCCACGCAGAAGCAAAAATAAATTCACCATTTTCTTCACCAAAAAC